>CAZGDT010000225.1:0-2724 GCA_964524245.1 uncultured Eubacterium sp.
AATCACACTGCCATCCTTTTTCACGATAACACCGTGAATGGCAAGAGGCAATGTCACCCACTGGTATTTTTTGATGCCGCCGTAATAATGCGTGTCCAGATACGCCAGCTCTGTATCCTCATAAAGCGGATTCTGTTTTACATCCAGACGCGGTGAATCGATATGTGCGCCCAAAATCGCCATCCCTTTTTCCATCGGCTTTTCCCCAAGTTGAAACAGCACAACGGATTTCTTCATATTAACGGCATATATCCTGTCACCGGGATTAAGTCTTTCTCCGGTTTTCATGACTTCCTCCAAATCACGATATCCTGCCTTCTTTGCCATCTCTACGGCCTGAACGGCACATTCACGCTCTGTCTTTCCGGCATCCAGAAAAGCTCTGTATTCTTTATTCAGCTTTTCCAGTTCCTGTATCTCCTTTTTTGTGTATTCTTTCCACACGTTTTTTCTTTCCATTTTTATCTTCCTTTCCTTCTATTTCACTGCACATCTTCTTCATCAAATTCCACAACAACATAATACCCTTTTTCATTGTGTTTTATTTCTTTTACCACGCCACGCTCCGAATGCAGACGTTCACGAAATGCATAATTACCTGACATGGCCACCGCCGGGTTAATCGTGTAATAATAAGCACTGGGAAGGATTCCTTCCGTAACAGTAACTTCATCGCCTTCTTTTACAAGATTCGCCCTCTCCATTTTAAATTCCATCTGCCTCATTATTACCTCCATTTGTGGAATCAAAGTCTTTCTCCACGATTGCTTTCATATTTTTCCCGCATTCTTAATTCTGATAAAATCAGCTGATAACCGTCCACTCCTTTTTCAATGGATAAATCAAGGCTTACCGCCAGATTATTTAATATATGTTCATTCAATTCATCCTTCATCTCCTCTAATATACGAATCTTCTCCTGACAGGTTTCTGCATCTAAAAAATCCATCATTTTCTGAATTACGTCGTTTTCCGGCTCTTCTTCCGTCTGCACTTCTCCCTTAGAAATGAGCGGCTGTTTGTCCGGCAAATCTTCCCGTTTTTCAATCTGTTTTCTTCCCACCAGCGGAAGTTCTGCAAATTCCTTCACATACTCTGCAAAAAACTGCCTTTTCTCCATAACAAAATGCTCATAGGGTTTTGTCAATTCCTGATAACAGATTACCTCCTGAAAAGTCGGCTTTGTCCGGGCTCTTGCAATAATCTGTACAGGTTCCCCTGTCTCTTTGTGAAAAAATAACCTTGATGTCATCCCAAACACTTCCTTTAATATTATTTATGTCTCACAACATATTTATTCTATCAAAAAACAGAAATACGGGCAACCGTCAAAATAAAAAAGCTACGGAAAATACGATAAAATCGTTATCTTCCGTAGCCATAATCATTCAGATACGTATTAATACACCGATACCGAACCGACAATCGGACTTACCACTTTCTTTTTGCCGACTTTTGTCTGGTATCTCAGCTGAACATAATAAGTCTTGCCTTTTTTCAGCTTCTTCTTACCACATTTCGTGATGGTATATTTCGTTTTTTTCGAGCTCAGTGTTTTAACCTTCTTGAATCCGGATCCGCTCTTCGTCGAAATATATACGGAATATCCTGATGCTCCTGAAATCTTCTTCCACTTCAGGGCAATCTTCTTACCATTCGAAGAACGTTTCGCCGTAACTTTCTTATTCGCTGCTGAGTATGAATAAGAAGACCATGCACCGTAGATTCTCTGGTTCCCAACAGTGATATACGCACGTGCTCTTGCTTTTATAAATACACCTCTTGGGAATGGCTTTGCATAAGTATAGGAACTGGTAGTCGTTCCGCTAAAATATGTTTTTTTACCGTTTGCCTTCTTCACTTCATATTGATAACCGTCTGCATTACTGTCATATGTCCATTCGTATTTACATTCACGAAGCGAATCCCAATAATACGTCATGGCAACACGAGAAACCTTCGCCGGTGTCGTTTTCATGTATACATTAGAGCTCTCCTGACCCTGCACATAAAAGCCGGATGTCGTCGTCTTCACAGCACAAACAAAATACGGAACTTCTGCAGATGCCGTTAAACCGGATACGGTAGCTGACGTCTGGCTGACCGTTGCAACCTTAGTATAATCACTATATCCGTTGTATCGATACACTTCATATCCGGTTGCCCCTGCTACGGCATTCCACTTCATCGATATTGAATTCGTCGTAGCCCACGTCTGCGTCAGTCCGGTAACCTCCGACGGGGATGTTGCAACCTGAATTACATCGGAAGATGCCAGCAACTGTGTCCGGGAATAGTTCGCGTATGCATCAACACGTACATAATAAACAGCCCCTTTTGTCAAACCGCTCAACATATCGTCAGTACCCCAGGCAGACTCTTTTTTTGCATTTCCGGCCTGTACATCCGCCACAGTGTTACCAATCCACGTTGCATAATAAACATCACTTGCCCCTGCACCCAAGTAGGCGTCCCACTGCACTTCAACATAAGAACTGCTCGCTTTCGTCTGCTTCATCCCGGTAATCTTCCCTGCCGCCTTACTCTCGGTACCGGCTGCAAGCAATACGGTAAATGCGAAAACCGAAAGCGCAAAAAGCATTTTCATACTTCTTTTCATCTTTTTCATTCTCCTTTTCCTTTTAGTATGTGTCTGAGTCCTTCAAACACAACACACAATTACCTCTTAAGTATAATGTTTGCCATTTTCATTGTCAAGCACTA
>CAZGDT010000226.1:0-2705 GCA_964524245.1 uncultured Eubacterium sp.
TCAAATCCAAGCTCCGCAGCAATGTCGCAGATGGACATATTCGAAGCACGAAGTTTCGCTTTGGCGTATTGAATCCGCACGATATTTCTATAACGGAATATCGTGCAGCCCATCACCTTTCGAAAAATACGGTTGGAATGATCGAATGTAAGATAGAATTTCTTCTCGATATCGCTGCTGGAGATAGGCTCCGTACAACTCTGTTCGATATATTCTGCGATCCGCCGAACCGTATCGTAAGTACGTTCCGGTTTGGACGGTGTGTTGCATAATTTCGGCATATGAGTAGACTCCAATTTCAAAAATACAGAGCTTACCGCCGCCGACAGTTCCAATCGTTTCAAGGGTTCTTTATGACCTGCGTTCATAATATTTGCCTGAAGACAGTCGGTTATCTCCTTGAAAAGACCATTGTCGGAGATGTGATTTTCCTGCCGGATCAAACAACCTAAAAAGTCATAGCATTTGCCATCGAACGCATCTGTTCTCATGTAGTTTTCATGCTTATTTTGCACAAACGCCGCATACGCCTCTTCCTCAAAGTCAACGGTCTTAATTGTGTCCGAACGAAAATGAATGTAATAATACTCACAATACTCCGATGCCAGCGGAGCTTGATAGTCATTTTGATCAAAAATATAAATGTCTCCCGGCACAAGCGTCATATCTTTGTCATTTACTCTGATGTGCAGTTTTCCACCTGTCATGCAATACAGAACATACTCATCCAGTCGGCGTGTGAGATGTGTTTTAGGCGGAATCAGTGACTCTTTACCAAGAAGCAGGATCTTTGGCAGCTGATTCAGATCCATTTGAAAGCATTTCATTTCGGTACCCTTTATTGCTGAAATATCAGTGTTTACTTAATTATACCACAATTTTCTGCGCATTGAAATACCTATTAGGCGTAAAACTTGCACAATAACGGCTTTTCTGCTTTGTATCGGGATCGATTCATAAGTTTTTTATACCAACGCTACCACAGTGATACCGATGATGTTTTATAGAACAACGTAAAAACAGAGAATCAAAAAAGGCGTAAATGCGATAACCTGTTTTGCATTTACACCTTTTATATTGGTCTTCTTACCAGTTTTTCTTTTCCTTACGGCTGTCCTGCTGCTTTTTCCGTTCTTCCACCATTTTTACAAACCATTCCACCATGTTAGGATCGGTGTGCGAAAAGAAGCTACTTTGCTTTTTGTCCAGAGTTGCAATGATCGCCATGTCTTCGTCACTAAGCGAAAAGTCGAATACCTGGAAATTTTCTTGCATACGCTCTATATGCGTAGACTTGGGGATCACAACAATGCCACGTTGTAAGTGCCAACGCAGGATCACTTGTGCAGCTGTCTTACCGTATTTTTCACCAATGGTCTTAAGCTCCGGCAGATCGAACATACCGCCACGTCCTTCTCCAAAGGGAGCCCATGCTTCCAGCTGTATACCATATTTGTCATGCCACATTTTGGCTTCGACCTGTTGATTGTGGGGATGGATCTCGATCTGATTGACCATAGGTTTGATACGATTGAAGGAAGTAAAATCGATCATGCGATCCGCATAAAAATTAGAGATGCCAATGGCACGTATTTTTCCAGCTTCATACAATTCTTCCAGCGCACGATAGGCACCGTATGCATCTCCGAAAGGCTGGTGTAAGAGACATAGATCCAAATAGTCCACTTGTAATTTCCGCATGGATTCCAGCACAGATGCTTTGGCTTCTTCGTATCCATAATGCTCGATCCAAACCTTAGTGGTCAAAAAAATCTCGTTTCGTGGAATACTGCTTTTGGCGATAGCATTGCCCACTTCTTCCTCATTAAAATAGCTTTGCGCCGTATCGATGAGCCGATAACCGACTTGCAGGGCATCGCTGACGCAGCGTTCACATTCGTCTTTTGTCACCTGATACACGCCATAACCCAGCTGTGGCATTTTCACGCCATTGGATAATGTGATGTAGTTCATATGATTTCCTCCTCATTCATTTTTCCTACTTGTATTTCTGCTTTGTCTGTGGTATAATGATACCACATAAACCTGACTTTAGGTCAATAGGTTTTGTGAAAATAATTGTAAACAATTTGTGAGGAACGTGTATGTATACGATCGGACAGGTGTCAGAAATGTTTGGTTTGCCTATTTCCACTTTACGCTATTACGACAAGCAAGGGCTTTTTCCCCATATAGAACGTATCTCCGGTATTCGCAAATTTGGCGAACGAGAATTGGAAACACTGCGGATCATCGAATGCTTGAAACGCTCCGGTTTGGAGATCAAGGACATCAAGCAGTACATAGATTGGTGTGAAGAAGGTCCATCCACCTATGACAAACGTAAGGAACTATTTGAAAAGCAGCAGGAAACCGTGAAAGCGGAAATCGAGCATTTAAGCAAGGTTCTCGATCTGATCCAGTTCAAATGTTGGTTTTACGAACAGATTATGGCAGACGGTAGTGAAGAACGAGTACGCAGTATGCTGCCGGACAAACTGCCGGAAGAAATACAGAAGCTATACGATCATGCGCATGCATAAAGGAATTTCATAAGTAACCGATCCTGTACATGGCTGTATCTTCCTTACAAAGAAATTTTTTTCTTTTTCTCCGGGTAAATTTATCATTTCCTGTTGACAAACGGCGCGGAATCATGTACAATAATACCAGATTCTATGGCACATATTGGTGCCGATGGATGG
>CAZGDT010000227.1:0-2696 GCA_964524245.1 uncultured Eubacterium sp.
GAGAGAATCAATCGTTGCCGGTGGTGTCATTGCGGCATTGCTCTTGTCCGTTTCAGCGATACCGGTTTCGCAAAAAGCGGAGGCGGCAGCGAAAACGAAGGTGATTTCCGTCAGTGTAAAGAATGTGAAGAAGAAAAAACTGACATTGAAAAAAGGGAAGAGTTTTACCTTGAAAGTAAAGGTAAAAGTGAAACCAAACAAAGCAAAATATAAAAAAGTACTATACAAATCATCGAATAAAAAAATTATAACGGTGAGCAAAAAAGGAAAAATAAAAGCAAAGAAGGCAGGAAAGGCAAAAGTAACGATTGTTTCCAAACAAAACAGGAAAAAGAAAACCGTTATCCGTGTGACTGTGAAGCCGGCATCGGAAGGTATGGGAAAAAAGACGGAAGCGGTTAATAATCGTGCTGACAGTACGCCCATGCAGGTGACCCCGTCTCCAACATCGTCTTCTGCACCAACACCACAGAACACGCCGAAAGCGACGCCGACGATTGTGCCGACAGCGACGCCGGATGGAACAAGTACATTGATGCGTAAGCCGTATTCCGAGCAGGCTTATGTTGGAGAGACGCTGAAAGATATTTCCATCGAAAGCGGAAGCGTGTATGACAGCAATGGGGAAGAGATTGCCGGGACATATGAGTGGGAAGAGAAGAATACGGAATTGGCGAAAATGGGCAAGACGCACCATTTTGCGAAATTTGTTCCTACAGATAATCATTTTTCATCCATAGAACATATTTCGATTTCTGTTCAGACGACAAAAAAACGGTATACCATTAGCCGGCCGAAGGCATCCTCTGTGGCGGCGGGAAAGACTTTAGGTGATTCTACACTTAGTGGTGGAAGTGCGAAAGATGATTCCGGCATTAAGGTGCAGGGAAGCTTTTCGTGGGCGAACGGAGACGAACTTGTGACAACGCCGGGAACGAAAAAATATTTGGCGGTATTTACCCCGGTCGATACCGCAAAGTATCGCACGGAGACAATATATGTGAATGTCACGGTAACGGGAACGGCAGTGAATGCTTCCTCGGAGACGAATGTAACGGATGGCAGCACGCTGAAACAGGCATATGCCGATATTTTTGGGAAAGTGGGAAATGCCCTTGTCGGGACACAGATGAAAGATAAGGACATTATGGATTATATTCAAAAGCAGTATAATTCCGTGACCATGGGGAATGAAATGAAGCCGGACTATCTGTTGAAATACAGTTGGTCGCCACAATTACAGACTTCCAATCCGGAGGGCTATGTGGACACGTCAGAATTTACCTACGAGTATAAAGATACAAAATATCCTCAGATTGATATGGAATCAATCGATTCTTATATTGAGACAGCCTATGAAAGAGGCATGAAAATGAGGTATCATGTATTTGTATGGCATCAGCAGACGCCGCAGTGGTTTTTTAAGAAAAATTTTGATAAAAATGCTGATTATGTAACACCGGACGTTATGAACGGACGCCTGGAGTACCTGATACGGAATGTAATGACGCACATTTACAATTATCAGAATTCGAAGGGGGTATACATCGGCCGTGAGGTGGTAGACAGCTGGGATATGGCCAATGAATATCTTCATAATTACAATAACGGCTATCGCAGTTATTGGGATGAAGTGTATTATCCGGATTATGAGTATAGTGATAAAAAACACAGCGGAATTTTAAATCCGGTATATATTAAAGAGGCATTTGCGATTGGACATTCCATTTTGGAAGATTTTGACATGATGGATCGTGCCGGATTGTTTTATAATGATTTCAATACCTATATGGTGGGTGATGAGGTTGTAAAACTTGTAAATTACTTCAATACAAAAGATGATATTAACCCGGACGCGGAAGTGCTTTGTGATGGTGTGGGAATGCAGACGCACCTGGATATGGGATACCCGGATATCGCGTCGATTGGAACCGGTGCCATTGACAAATTTAAGAAGGCAGGATTTGAAATTCAGATGACGGAGATGGACTTGACAGATTATGTTAAGTCGGATACTTCACAAACGAATCAGGCGAGAAAATGGTATAATCTGATGATGCTGCTTTTGACGGAGAAAGACAGCGGCGCAAAGATTACAGGTATTGTCTGGTGGGGACCTTGTGACACATATTCCTGGAGAAGTGATGGTGTACCGCTCTTGTTTAGCGAATATAAGAAGGCGAAAGACCATTATTTCATGGCAATTGATTCTGTGTCATGGTACAACATGGGTGATACGGATTGGATGTTAATGGAATAGAAAATGAATAATCCCCCTGAATGGTGCATAGATTATACAAACACCAAATCAGGGGGATTTTTGTGAAAGAATATCAGGTGTATCGTTCATCGATTGAAGAAAGGGCGGTGGCAATTGCGCAATATATTGTGGATCACAATGCGACGGTAAGACAGGCGGCGGCACAGTTTGGGGTAAGCAAAAGCACGGTACATATGGTTGTAACAAAATGGAATGGTTAAGAAAGAAGATTGTGTGGACAATTGAGTAGATATAAAAATAATTGTTGACAAAATGAAACGTAAGGATTATATTTAGAAAAATATTTTGAGGAAGTTCAATGATGTTTGTATTCGTAATGGATAATTCATACCAAAATGATCAGGCAATGCAGAATGATATGCAGTGTCTTAGTTTTGTATGTAAATATTCCGATTACGAAGAAAAATAAGCTTTC
>CAZGDT010000228.1:0-2690 GCA_964524245.1 uncultured Eubacterium sp.
CCGATAGAGAAATGTATTCCGAAATTCCGGGGCAAGAAAAAGCTTCATTCCTGCTTCCGGATTCTCTTCGATTCGGCGCCGGAGCACATCATAATCCCGAACTGCACCTTTTTCATCACGCAATTCCGGTGCAATAATCTCTACATCATAAGGAAGTTTTTTTTCACCACAGTCCGTTACCAAAACCAGTTCCCCGCACAAGTGCTCACCTGCCATCCGTTCTGTCGCATCAACTTCCACCGTCAGCTCATTTTCAATGTCATCAAAAAAAGGCAGAAAATCCACGCACACATCCTCAACCGTTCCGAATCCTTTCACTTTCGTTCCCCGCGAATTTTTCAGAGTGAAAGACGTCGAGCCATGTGTTCCCGCCGTTACCTGAAACTCCAGACAATCCGTCGAAAGAACCGGTTCCGGTGTCTCATATATAAAATTTCCTTTTGCAAGTGACAGGATTTTCTCTTTCATTGGTAACCTCCTAACCTCAATTCTATAGTATACCATTTTTTCCGCTTTCTGCAAATAGCAAGTTTTTCTTGCGAAACACTCCGTCACTGTCTATAATAAAGGAAGACAGGAGCGATAATATTATGAAATCAAAAGAACATTTTCACGGAAGTGATTTAGAAAAAATCGAAAAAACATACGGCATCCGCAAAGAAGACATCATCAGCTTTGCTGCTAACGTTAATCCTCTTGGGATATCTTCAAACTTAAAAAAAACGCTGGCCGACCATATTGATGCCATCACGGGATATCCGGACAGAGACTACACTTCTCTGCGTGAATGCATCGGGCGTTACGTGCATTCCGATCCGGACAATATAGTCGTCGGAAACGGTTCCACGGAACTGATTTCCCTCTTTATAAAAATTACGCATCCAAAAAAAGCATTAATCGTAGGTCCAACCTATTCTGAATATGAACGGGAAGTTGCTCTGGAAGGGGGGCGTTCCCACTACTTCAGCCTTACGGAAGCCGGCGAATTCCGTTTGGACACTTCCCTGCTGACAGAAGAACTTTCACATAATGTCGATTTGCTGATTCTCTGTAATCCGAATAATCCCACCTCGTCGATTATCCGGCAGGAGCAGATGCGGGAAATTCTTGACTACTGCAAACGCAAATCAATTACCGTCCTGGTCGACGAAACCTATGTGGAATTTGCTGAGGAACCTGATGACGTGAGCTCCGTACTGCTCACAAAATATTACAACAACATTATTATTCTCCGGGGTACTTCCAAATTTTTTGCAGCACCGGGACTTCGCCTTGGTTACGCCATTTGCGGCAACAAAGATTTACTGAAAGAAATCAATCAGAAAAAGAATCCCTGGACCATAAATTCGCTGGCTGCCATTGCCGGAGAAATTATGTTCCGCGACCGGGACTACATCCGGGAAACGAGGCGGCTTATCGCTTCCGAACGCACACGAATATGCAGGGCATTAGAAGCTTCTCCGAATTACAAGGTTTTCCAGTCACACGCCAACTTCGTGCTTGTTAAAATAGAAAGCGAAAACTTCACATCAGAAGACGTTTTTAACGCCGCCATACAAAAAAACCTCATGATAAGAGACTGCTCAACCTTCCCGTTTTTAAGCAATAAATACTTCCGGATATGCTTTCTTCTTCCGGAACAAAACGACGCCCTGTTAAATGTTCTGCTTTCTCTGTAAAAAAACTGCCGCACCGGTATAAAATACACCGTGCGGCAGTTTTTTATTGTTTCTTATCGGTGAATTATCTCATGCCGGCTCGGTCCGTTAGAAACCATCTTAATCGGAACACCAAGCTCTTTCTCAATAAACTCAATATATTTACGGCAATTTTCCGGTAATTTATCATATTCCGTAATACCGCTGATGTCAGACTTCCATCCCGGTAAAACCTCATATACCGGTTTCGCTTTCTTTAACTGTGTCGTAGTCGGGAAATCTTTTGTCACTTTACCGTCAATTTCATAACCGACACATACCGGCAGTTCATCTAAATAACCAAGGACATCTAATACGGTTAATGCAACCTCAGTTGCCCCCTGTACACGACAGCCGTATCGGCTTGCCACGGCATCAAACCATCCCATACGTCTTGGACGTCCGGTCGTTGCACCGTACTCACCGCCATCACCACCGCGGCGGCGAAGCTCATCGGCTTCTTCCCCGAAAATCTCACTTACAAACTCACCGGCACCTACCGCACTTGAATATGCTTTTACTACGGTAACGATTCTCTTAATCTCATATGGTGCAACACCCGCTCCGATAGCACCGTATGCAGCAAGTGTAGAAGAGGAAGTAACCATCGGGTAAATTCCATGATCCGGGTCTTTTAATGAACCCAGCTGTCCTTCCAACAGAACCTGCTTTCCTTCCTGTAATGCTTCATACAAAAAGGCAGACACATCACATACATACGGCTCAACCATTTTTTTATACTCAGCAAGCGTTGCCATTACTTCATCAACCTGCAGTAACGGTTTATGATACAAATGCTCCAATAATACATTTTTCTTTTCACAAATACCCTGCACTTTTTCACGAAGAGATTCTTCATCAAAAAGTTCGGATACCTGAATACCTGTCTTAGCATATTTATCAGAATAGAATGGGGCAATACCGGATTTCGTAGAACCGAAAGATTTTCCTGCCAAACGTTCTTCTTCATACTGGTCAAACAAGACATGATAT
>CAZGDT010000229.1:0-2655 GCA_964524245.1 uncultured Eubacterium sp.
CCGTATTACTCGCTTCCGCTATCGACAGGAGATAAACCTGATCTGTCGTATCATTCCCGCCTTCCGTGCCGTAATCCGGATTATCATCATTCACAACCATCGTGTTTTTTATCGCTGACTGTTCAGCGGATGTAAATGCCGTCGAAAGAAACGTGGAATTCAGCCAGGTGTGCAAGGTACACGTCTCCCATGTTACACTCGTATATTCTTCGTTGTACGGCTGCGCGTCCAAATTTTTATCTGCCAGTAAAAAAGCATCATCTCCGTTTACAGAAAGGACACGCCACTTGATGGGTTCTACCTTAAAATATCCCTGATACGACACGGTGTCATACTTTTCCTTGTCTTCGTTCCATTTCAGTTTCTCCCACTCCCGGTACACCATCTTCGTTTCATCACTGTCGGTGTACTCCGTATCTGACACCGGGTTTTCCGGCGCTTTTATCGGTGTATACTCACTCTGCGGATAGTTCCCGAAATAAATGCAGTCCCATGTGCTGACACCATTGGTGTCCGTGGTGGGGTTGCTTAGTTCTGAAGCAGCCTTCGCCGGTTTGCTCGTGCCGGTAACGACAAAAAGCGATAACACCAGTGAGAGAACCACAAGAACGGCAGTTATCCGTTTAATTGATTTTTGTTTTCCTGTTTTCATTTACTCTTTTCTCCCTGTTTTGAATTTTTTCATATCATACTGACATTTCCGATTCTGCCATCTTCACTGCCTCATCCTTTAAATCGTTTCATCGGATATCCTTTTTTATTTCCTATCAGTCTTTTTAGTTTTTTCTTATAAACTTTACGACTTACCTTTTTGCCGGCAATTTCTGCATGCGGCTTGTTATTCGTACCCATACAATAAAAATACGAAATCCCTTTTGAAGATAATTTCCCATTCTTATATTTGTAAAATGTCCTATCCTCATACCCATGACTGAACCCTCTGTCGATATAACTGCTTTTTTTATATATTGCACAGTAATTATCATGTAGATAAGGATTATAGTAATTTGGCATTTTGATAACCGGTTTTACTTTACCTTTTACAATGGAATATATTGCCGTTGTTTCCCCATAACTGTAAACATCTGCCGTGTTACACCGCGAGTCTCCCACATAACGCAAAATACACTCATCGGTGCCGTTTTTGTCAAGATCTGCAAACACATAGAACGTATACAGTTTTTCGTTAAAATCTTCTACTTCGGAAGTTATCTTTTTCATGTGTGAATCATACTTTTTTATCAGGCTTTGATACATTTTGTGCTGCTTTTTCCGGCTCATTTTTGCATGGGAGACAGAACCGTCCAATTGACCGGCAAGCAAGCCCATCATTAACATGATTACACATAGCAGCTTTGAATATTGTTTCATATAAATCTCCTTTTTATTTCTTTACCTTCACTTTCTTCACCGCACTCCATTTGCCATACACTTTTGTCTGGCCGTTCATTTTATAGGCGCGAACCCGGACATAATAAGTTTTCTTCTTTTTCAGCTTCTTAATCGTGTAAGATGTTTTCGAAGTTGTCACACTCTTCTTTCCTTTGAACGTTTTCTTCTGCGCGTATTGAATCTGATAACCGTCCGCTTCGTTTACTTTCTTCCATTTCACCAAAACCTTTTTCCCTTTTTTGTTCTTCGCAGATTTCAGAGTAACCTTTCCCGGTGCGGTTACTTTAACGGAATCCGCGGATGGGGATGATGTCACGGAACTCACCGAGCTTGAAATTCCCGGCGTCGGTGTCGTGACCGGAACCACAATCGGGGTTGGTGTAGCGACGTGGGTATTGCCGCCAGTTCCACCCGGTACCGGAGTGGCAGTCGGGGTTGGACTTTCTCCACCTCCACCGCTTGCAGATACTTTTCCTGCGTAACTCCAAAGAGTCGAAGAGGAAAGATTTAAATGCAAAGCAGGGCGGACGACATTATTAGAATCGCCGATACCGACACCACCGTAGTTGCCGTTGCCGTTGTTGATGACAAGGGTGGCGCTACCACCAATGTTGCCGGGCGACCGGAGCCACCAGCAATCGGCATAGCCGACTGATTTCATATATGAATGAGATTCTGTATAAACCGTATTCATCGCCACTCTGGTTTCACTGTATGTCCGAAACTCTCCGTTAAACCCATACGCCGTATTGCTCGCTTCTGCAATCGACAGAAGATAAATTATATCTGTTGTATTGTTCCCGCCTTCCGTATCGTAATACGGATTATCGTCATTGATGACCGTCGTACTTTTTATCGCTACCTGCTCGGCCGATGTAAATGCCATCGAAAGGAACGTAGTATTTAACCAGTTGCGAAGCGTACACGTCTCCCACGTTACACTTGTATATTCTTCGTTGTACGGCTGCGCATCCAGATTTTGGTCTGCCAAAAGGAATGCACCGTTTTCGTTTACCGACAGGACACGCCACTTGATGGGTTCTACTTTGAAGTATCCCTGCTCTTTATCGTATTCGTCTTTCTCGTCATTGTATTTCTTCCACTCCCGGTACACCATCTTCGTGCCGTCACTGTCCGTGTACTCCGTATCCGACACCGGGTTTTCCGGTGCCAGTATCGGTGTATACTCACTCTGCGGATAGCTCCCAAAATAAATGCAGTCCCATGTGCTGACGCCGTCACTGTCCGTGGTGGGGTTGCTTA
>CAZGDT010000230.1:0-2577 GCA_964524245.1 uncultured Eubacterium sp.
AGAGCATCTGCCTTACAAGCAGAGGGTCACAGGTTCGAGCCCTGTAGGTCCCACTCAGACTTTTCTTTATGGAAAGTTTTGTATATGTCAGGACGGTCACGTCTTGGCAGATAGAATGGCGGGATAGCTCAGTTGGCTAGAGCACACGGTTCATACCCGTGGTGTCGGGGGTTCAAATCCCTTTCCCGCTACTAAAAAAATATTCCCTGTGTCCGTGGGGCACAGAGAGCGAAAAGGCAGAACCTTTTACACCGGCGGATGTTGATGTGATTGGTTCTTTTTTTAATCAAACAGAATGAGAGGGAAGAAATATGAGAGTTGGTATGGGTTATGATGTGCACCGGTTGGTTTCAGAACGCGATTTAATATTGGGAGGTGTCAAAATTGATTATGAGCTTGGTCTCTTGGGACATTCCGATGCCGATGTTCTGCTGCATGCCATAATGGATGCCATGTTGGGAGCTGCGGCGTTGGGCGATATTGGAAAACATTTTCCGGATAATGATTCCAAGTACAGGGGGGCAGACAGTATTCTTCTTTTAGAAGCTGTCCGTGATTTAATAAAAAAAGAGGGATATCGGATAGAAAACATAGATGCAACGATTATTGCGCAAAAGCCTAAAATGCGTCCGTACATTGAAAAAATGCGGGAAAATATTGCAAAAGCGCTAGAGGTGGAATGTTCGTGCATCAATATCAAGGCAACGACGGAAGAGGGCCTGGGCTTCACGGGCTCAGGAGAAGGAATGGCGGCGCAGGCAGTCTGTCTTCTGGAGGGAATATAAAGGTGGGGAAAGCAGGAAGGTTTCAGGAACACCGGCAGCTTTGGAAAGAAGCATTTGATGATACGGAAAAATATATGGAATATTTTTTTTTCGCCAAGGCACCCGGCAGCCAGATTTTAGAAGACAGGGAAGATGGACAGCTGTGCAGTATGGCTTTTTTTACGGAATATGATGCGGTACTTTGTGGGCAGAAATGCCGTCTGCCGTATATTACAGGTGTTGCCACGGGGGAGAAATACCGTCATGAAGGAAGAATGAGCCGGATTCTTTCGGAGGGGATGGAATGGTGGAGACGGAGAGAGTGTCCGCTTGTGTTTCTGTCACCGGCAGACACGGCGATTTACGAGCCATTAGGTTTTGTGCCTGTTTATCACAGAGAAACTACAATTTTGGAAGGAACGGCAAAACAGTCGTTGAAAATAATGCGTTGGAATGAATTGTCAACTGCTCAAAAAAAGAAAACATCAGAATTTGCGGAGAAGTGGATTTCGTTTTTGAAAAACGAACTTCATCTTCTTCATCATGTGGCGTATTATGAGGAAGTTCATCGGGAACTTCAGGCACTGGACGGCTCTCTGCTGATTTTTATACAGGAAGATGAGATTGTCGGAGTGGCCAACTGGATTTATGAAGCTATGGAAAATGAGGTGACGGAGTTAATCTGTATCCCCCATAAGGCGAAGAGAGTTGCGGAAAGTCTGCTTGCGTGGATTCCCGGAGATACAGTAAAAATTGATGACAGTGCTTTCCTGGGTGAACTTCATGAAGAAGGTATTTTAAGGGAAAAACAGAAAAAACCATACATCATGTGCAGGAGCCTTTGCAACCGGGATTTGACTTACCTGCGTTGTTACATTAATGATATTACATGAAACAAATCAAAGAAAGACATCACGCCGAAAAAGTGGGGGGTAAAAAGCAGTGCGCCGGCAAAAAGAAGGATGGTTCCTGCCAAAAGAAGGGCGCGTCTTTTGGTGAAAGGGTGGCAGACACGTGCTACGACGCCCAGAGAAATGATACCCCCGATGAGAAGATTTAAGGTGCGAATCAGTGTATTACTCATCTGAAGGGGGGGTGCCAGAAATTGCACGGCACAAATTCCGCCGGAAAGCAGAAGTGCGGCAGGCAGGGAAATTTGCAATACATGCCGCAAAAAACCGGATGAAGTCGGTTCTTCGTGACGCTCCAGTGTCAAAAAGAAACTTGGCATTCCAATGGCTGTCGCACCAATGAGACTGAGTTGAATCGGAATGAAAGGGTACGGTTTGCCTATAATAATGAAAATTGCACAAAGAAGGACGGAATATATTGTTTTTGTCAGATAAAGCGCACTGACGCGTTCAATGTTGGCAATGGTGGTACGTCCTTCTTTTACTATGTTTTTCATGGAGGCAAAATTGGAGTCCATCAGAACGATGTGTGCGGTTTGTTTTGCGGCATCAGCGCCATTTGCCATGGCAATTCCGCAATCGGAATCTTTCAGGGCAAGAACGTCATTGATACCGTCGCCTACCATGCCGACGACGTTGCCATTTGCCTGATAAGCATGAATGATGGCTTGTTTTTTTTCGGGTGTAACCCGGCCAAATACCGTGTAGCGGGATATGATTGCTTTCATTTCTTCCGGGTCTTCCGGGAGAGTTGCAGCATCTACATAATCCTTTGCACCGGGGATACCTGCCTGCTCTGCGATGCAGGAAACGGTGACAGGATCGTCTCCGGAGACGACTTTGACGTCAACACCCTGTCCGGCAAAGAAACGGAATGTTTCCGGCGCATCTTCCTTAATTAC
>CAZGDT010000231.1:0-2567 GCA_964524245.1 uncultured Eubacterium sp.
GTTTTTGCGTCAGTGTTTTTGCTTTATCAAGGCCTACCCGGACTACATTTTCGCTTAGGACCTCAAGAGAAGCAATGCTTACACTGTTAACGGAAAGCACCGTCATTTTCAGCGTGGCACTCTTTTTGCTTCCTTCCACGGAAACAGCCTTAATCGTAACAT
This sequence comes from uncultured Eubacterium sp., assembly GCA_964524245.1. GTDB lineage: Bacteria > Bacillota > Clostridia > Lachnospirales > Lachnospiraceae > Eubacterium_F. The sequence goes on from CAZGDT010000231.1 coordinate 163, forward strand.
CTCCTGCTTTAATCCCTTTTACCACACCACTTGAGGAAACTGTAGCCACGGATTTATCGGAAGACGTCCATTTTACTTTCTTATAACTTCCGCTTGCCGGCTTCACCGTCGCTTTTAAGGTGACGGTATTGCCTACATAGAGGGGATTCTTTGGCTTTTCTATTGATACCCCCGTTACTTTCTTTACGACATTTACGGTTATCTTCGCTTTCTTTTTTTTGTTTTTCTTCGAAGTAACCGTCACTTTGCACTTTCCCGTCTTTATTCCCTTGACATAACCGGAAGCCGACACGGTTGCAATTTTTTTATTGGATGATTTATAGGTTACCTTTTTATTAGCGGATTTATTCGGTGTAACTTTCACCGTCGTGGTAAGCTTGACTTTTTTCCCCACCGCCACATGGACAGAAGAACCGTAATTACTCTTTACCGTAACTTTTTTTACTTTAACTTTTGCCTGTGCCGGTTCCTGAGGCAGCAAACACAGCATCAACAACGCCGACCCAAAAAACATGCATTTCCTTAAATATTTCATTTCCCTTTTCCTCCCATTCGTACTCAGCCCTCAAGTGCCTGTGCAATATCTGCTATCAAATCTTCTTTGTCTTCCAAACCGCAGGACATACGCACCAATCCAGCCGGAATGCCGGCAGCCAAAAGCTGTTCATCGTTCATCTGACGATGTGTCGATGTTGCCGGATTCAGACAACATGTACGTGCATCGGCAACATGTGTTTCAATTGCTGCTAATTTTAATTTTTTCATAAATGCTTCTGCCGCTGCACGACCACCTTTCAGTTCAAAAGAAACAACCCCACAACCACCGTTTTGCATATATTTTTGTGCCAAATCATAGTAGGCATCACCTTTCAATCCCGGATATGTCACTTTCTCTACTTTAGGATGTTTTTCTAAAAACTCAGCAACAGCCTGACCGTTTTCCACATGACGCGGCATGCGCACATGTAAAGACTCCAGTCCTAAATTCAGATAAAATGCATTTTGCGGAGCCTGAATGCACCCCAGGTCGCGCATAAGCTGCGCCGTACATTTTGTAATAAAAGCACCTGCCTGTCCGAATTTCTCTGCATATGTGATGCCATGATAGGATTCATCCGGCGTGCAAAGTCCCGGAAATTTGTCCGCATGTGCCATCCAGTCAAACTTGCCGGAATCTACAATTGCTCCCCCTACTGCCGCACCATGACCATCCATGTATTTTGTAGTAGAGTGGGTAACAATATCTGCTCCCCATTCAATTGGACGACAATTTACCGGTGTTGGGAACGTATTATCAATAATAAGCGGAACACCATGTTCATGAGCAGCCTTTGCAAATTTTTCAATATCTAACACCGTAAGTGCCGGATTGGCAATTGTCTCACCAAATACCGCTCTTGTATTTTCCCGAAAAGCCGCCTGCAATTCTTCTTCACTACAATCCGGCGAAACAAAAGTAACATCAATTCCCATCTTCTTCATCGTCACTTCAATAAGATTAAACGTTCCTCCATAAATACTGGAAGAAGAAACAATATGACTTCCGTTTTGACAAATATTAAACAAGGCAAAGAAGTTGGCTGCCTGCCCGGAAGAGGTAAGCATCGCTGCCGTTCCCCCTTCTAATTCTGCAATCTTAGCGGCAACATAATCATTCGTTGGATTTTGTAAGCGTGTATAAAAATAACCTTCCGCTTCTAAATCGAATAAAGCCCCCATATCTTCACTGGTATCATACTTAAAGGTAGTAGACTGAACAATGGGAATCTGTCTTGGTTCTCCATTTCCCGGAGTATATCCTCCCTGTACACATTTGGTATTCAACTTATAATCACTCATCATTTTTCCTCCATCCGTCTTTTTCTTTTTCACAGGTTTTCTATAAAGAAAGCCCCACCATTATTATAAACAAAAGAGGGGCTTTCAACAACTTTTTAATTTCTATACCCTGTTATAGTCATAGACTATAGTCACACAAATTCCAATGTTTATTTCTTTGCCGCAAGAATTTCTTCTGCTCTTAAAACTTCATTTTCTGTCGGCGTCCTTACACCTTCCAGCGGATATGCCACGCCAAGATTCTCCCATTTTGAAAGTCCCAGCGTATGGTATGGAAGCACTTCAATCCGGCTGACCGTCCGCCATTCATCCACTTTCTTACGGAGCAGACGCAATCCTTCTTCCTCATCGGTAAGACCCGGCACAAGCACATGACGAATCCACATTTCTGTACCGTGAGCAGACAGATAATCACCCATCGCCAAAATATTCTCATTGGTGTGTCCGGTTAACTGTTTGTGTTTCCCGCTGTCAATCTCTTTTATATCTAACATAAAAAGATCCGTTACTTCCACCAGTTTCTCAAACTTTTCCAAACATTCCGGCGAAGTGGAAAACGGCTTTCA
>CAZGDT010000232.1:0-2552 GCA_964524245.1 uncultured Eubacterium sp.
TTGCCTGTGTTGGCGGCGGCTCTAATGCCATGGGAATGTTTGCCGGATTTCTTAATGATCCGGTTGATATTTATGGTGTTGAACCATTGGGACGCGGTACACAGCTTGGTGATCATGCGGCAAGTCTTCAGTATGGAGAAGAGGGAATCATGCATGGGTTTAACAGTATCATGTTAAAAGATGATAAAGGAGAACCGGCTCCGGTATACTCTGTTGCCAGCGGATTGGATTACCCATCGTCCGGACCGGAGCATGCTTTTTTACATGATATTGGAAGAGTGAAATATGATGTGATAAATGATGAGGAAACGATTGATGCATTTTTCGAGCTTTCCCGAATGGAAGGTATTATTCCCGCGATTGAGAGTTCGCATGCGGTTGCATATGGCATGAAACTTGCGAAACAAATGGGACGCGGCTCCATACTGATCAACTTATCAGGACGTGGTGATAAAGATATGGATTATGTTATTGAGAAATATGGAATACGATAAATAAAAAGAAAACTAACAGCAGGGAGCATATCAATGAATTTGGTATGCTCCTTGTCAAATGAGTAAGATTCTGCTATCATAATTTATGCAGGATATTTCAGTCATATAATGTTAAGGGGGATGATAGTAATGAATCAAAAAGTACGAAGGTTGAGTATCCGATGGAAACTATTGGCTCCGGTGTGTGTTGTGATTTTAATTATTTGCGGTGTATTGGGGGCAATTAGTTATTCATCTGTTCGGAGCGGGCTGCTTCGGATGGCAAGAGAGCAGGCACAGAGTGTGGCGGAGATGACGGCAGAAGTTCTGGACGTTAACAAAATTGCGGCGATTTCGGACGGTGATGAAAAATCGGATGACTATCTGGAGCAGAGGGAACTTATGAGAGGACTTCGGGTTCACAGCGGCATCAAATATATGTATACGCTGTACGAAAAAGATGGGGGCGTTTATTATGGGATTGATGAAGATGCATCAATAGATGCCCAGAAAATCGGAGATGAGTTTTCTGTTTCATATGATGAGTTGAAGGAAGCCTTTGACGGAAATGTATATGCAGAACCTGAAATAGATACTTCAGAAGGGGAAGCATTACTTACCGTTTATGCACCGATAACAAACGGAGAAGATAATGTTATTGCCGTACTGGGCTGTGACTATGATGTGTCCGGTATTTTGGAGCAGATTGACAGTCAGATGAAAAAGAATATTGTTTTTTCAGCAGTTGCATTTGTGTTTGCCTGTATACTTGTATTGATAGCTATTCAAAATGTAATGAGAAGCTTGAAAAAAGTGAATTCCAAGATTTATGAACTGGTCAATAATGAAGGAGATCTGACAAGAAAGCTGGATATTCATTCCGGCGACGAATTGGAACTTATTGGTGATAATATAAATTCCATGCTAGAATATATACGAAGCATAATGTTAAAAATAGCAGAAGGTTCAGTACGACTTAACGGTTCATCTGAAAATGTCGTGTCCCATCTTTCAGCAACGCAGATGAGCATTGCTGATGTGTCTGCGACTATGGAAGAAATGAGTGCCGGCATGGAAGAGACCAGCGCATCTTTAGTTGGCATTAATCATTCTGTCGGTGAAATTGTAGAAGAGATTACCGGTATGAACGAACGTGCAAAAGAGGGATTGACATCTTCAGATGATATCCGCAGCCGGGCACTTTTGATTCATCAGAAAGCAGAAGATGAGCAAAGAGAGGCAAAAGAACTGGCTGGTCAGCTGATAGATACCGTAAACGAAAAAATTGAGAAGTCAAAAGCGGTTGAAACGATAAATGCATTGACGGATGAGATTATCAGCATTACCAATCAGACGAATCTTTTATCTTTAAATGCCTCCGTTGAGGCGGCAAGGGCAGGGGAAGCCGGACGCGGTTTTGCTGTTGTGGCAGAAAAAATCGGACAGCTTGCCGTCGATTCCTCAGAAGCAGCAAGCCAGATACAGACGGTCAGCAGACAGGTGATTGAAGCAGTGGATGAACTGGCAACGGAATCAGGAAAGATGATTCAATTCATGGATGAAACAGCGATGGCAGGTTATGAGAAGCTGATTGAAATTAGTCAGAATTATCAGGAAGATGCAGGGCATATGAATAAATCCATGGATGAGTTTGCAACTTCAGCCGTGCAGCTGAAAAAGCACGTGGATGCTATTAGAGAATCCGTATCAGAAGTTAATATTGCATTGGAGGAAAGTACGCAGGGAGTTACGAATGTTTCAGAAGCTACCGTCAGGATAAATGTAAGTGTGGAAGATATTGGCTCGGAAGCAGGTTCCAATTTGGAAATTGCCAATGCGTTAGACGGTGAGGTGAACCGGTTTGAACTGGGAGAATAAGAAATTTACACAGATTTTACATAACCATGATTACTTGTTTTATATTTTCTTAGTAGAATGAAAAAACAAAATATGATTGGAGAGATGTAACATGATTTTTTGTGTGGAAGATGATGAAGGGATTCGCGAGCTTGTTGTATATACACTTGCAGCTTCCGGTTTTGAAGCGGAAGGTTTTTCTGAACCGGAAAGTTTTTGGAA
>CAZGDT010000233.1:0-2531 GCA_964524245.1 uncultured Eubacterium sp.
TGAACAGTTTTTTCCATCCTATATGAAGCTGGGTGAGAATCTTCTGACAAGAAAAGAAGCAAGAATCTGGTTTGAAAATAATTATCAGTCTTTGGAGCTTTGTGACGAGAATATGAGCGTGAAGAGAAAACCGTCATCCGATTATTTGATTTTAAAAGATATCTATTTTCGATACACCAGGAAGGGAAGGGATGTTTTAACAGCCTGCAGCGGTATGTTTTCCAAGGGAAGGATTACCTGTCTGGCAGGTGGAAACGGAAGCGGGAAAACAACTCTTTTGCGTCTTTTGGCAGGACAACTTCGCGCATACCACGGAAAGCTGAAATCAGCAGAATCCGTATCATATCTTCCCCAAAATCCTGAATTTATCTTTTTAGAAGAGACAGTTAATGAAGAATCAAAAAAAATGACGGATATAGGGAAAAAATTGATGAAAAGATTCGGACTTTCAGATTTGAAGGAACAGCATCCGTCTGACTTGTCCGGCGGAGAAAAACAACGTCTGGCATTGTGTCATGTTCTGGGAAAGGAAGCAGACTGTTATTTGCTGGACGAACCGACAAAAGGGCTGGATGCATCGTCGAAAGAAATCTTTGGATTAATTCTTAAAGAGTGGACAAAGGCCGGGAAGACAATTCTTATGGTGTCGCATGACATGGAATTTGCCGCCTGTCATACGGAAGAAATGGCACTGCTGTACCACGGCGAAATTGTTTTGCAATCGGAAACAAGGGACTTTTTTGAAGAGAATCAATTTTATACAACCGGAATCAATCGTGTGGCACGAAGGGTAAATTCACATATTATTACGCTGGAGGATGTAAAAAAATATGCAAAAAGGAATGATTAGAAGTATAATAATAGTGGCGTTTGCTTTGTTTTTGCTGTGTTACGAGTTGTTCACGGCACATGGAGAACATTATTACACCGTAAGCTTAGGTATTTTGCTGTTGGGGCTTATTGGCTTTTTTTTGCATTTTGAACAGGGAAAACCGGGAGTAATGCTTCTTACAATGATTGCTGCCATGTGTGGACTGGCGATAGGAGGACGCATTGTTTTTTTCTTTCTTCCTCAGATTAAACCGATTGCAGCTGTCGTAATTTTGTCCGGTATTGCCTTTGGCGGGGAAGTGGGCTTTATTACGGGAGCAATGAGTGCCTTTGTTTCAAATTTTTATTTTGGGCAGGGCTCCTGGACTCCATTTCAGATGTTTGCATTAGGGATAATCGGTTTTTTGGCAGGAATATTTTTTTGCGGGCGAAAATCAGGGCGGCTGACAGTTGCATGTTATGGATTTGTTTCCGTAATTGTCTTGTATGGCGGAATTGTTGATTTGAATACTATTTATTTCACGTCAGGTCATCCCACGCCGGCGATAATAGCAGGAATATATCTTTCTGCATTGCCGTTTAATGTAATATTGGGAGGGGCGACAGCCGTATTCCTTTTTCTTTTGTACAGACCGGTTCTGAATCGTATTGAGAGGGTTTTGAGAAAGTACAGACTAATTGACAAAGAACCGGAAAAATAGTAGAATAAGAAAATGTATTGCTTAAGAAAGGGGTTTTTTTATGAAAAAAACAGCTATAATTACAGACAGCAATAGCGGTATTACACAGTCACAGGCAAAAAGTCTCGGGATTCGTGTCGTTCCCATGCCGTTTTTTGTGAATGGTGATACATTCTATGAAGATATTAGTATGAGTCAGAAAGAGTTTTATGAATATTTGGCGCAGGGTGCGGAAGTGATGACTTCCCAGCCTACACCGGAAACACTTACGACTTTATGGGATGAAGTGCTGAAAGAATATGAAGAAATTGTATACATTCCCATGTCCAGCAGTCTCAGCAGTTCCTGTGGAACGGCGACGGTATTGGCAAGAGATGAGGAATATGAGGGTAAAGTGTTTGTTGTGGATAATCAGAGAATTTCCGTAACACAGAGAAGATCTGTCCTAGATGCCATGGAATTGGCACAAAAAGGTTATCGTGCGGCAGAAATTCAGGAAATTTTACTGAGAGAGAAGTTTGAATCCAGTATTTATATTATGGTTGACACTTTGTCTTATTTGAAAAAAGGAGGACGTGTGACACCGGCAGCGGCAGCAATTGGTACGGTTCTCCGCATTAAACCTGTTTTGCAAATACAGGGGGAAAAATTGGATGCATATGCCAAAGTGAAAACTTTGAAGCAGGCAAAGACAACGATGATAAAAGCAATTCGCAGGGATCTGGAAGAACGGTTTCATGATTCGGATGGTGAGAATTTTTACATACAGATAGCCTACACGGAAGATGACACAGAGGCAATAATTTTCAAACAAGAGCTTGAGCAGGAATTTCCGGGAAAAAAGATTGATATTGTGGATCCGCTTTCGCTCAGTGTTTCCTGTCATATTGGTCCCGGAGCACTGGCGGTGGCGATTGCAAAAAAAGTTAATGAACTATAACGAAAAAAAGCCGGCATGAGATGTTTTATGCCGGCTTCTAAACGGATTACTTTATTTTCTTTGCGCTTTACATGGATATG
>CAZGDT010000234.1:0-2525 GCA_964524245.1 uncultured Eubacterium sp.
CCTTGTTTATAGGGGGTGTGGCCGTTTTATAGTTTGACAAGTGTCAAAGACGGGAATATATCTAACTTCAAATCGCAAGAGTAAATTTGTATAATTTTCTTTCAGAACACAAAAAAGCAGCTGTAGAATTCCCCACAGCCACTCTCATGATTTTTAAACAGTTTTCTTGTTTCCGTCGCCCTGATACAGACTATTTTTCAAATGGTGACAATTCCATCCGTATATAATATCCCTGATCATGATGACAGACAGGACAGCTCTTCGGCGCCTGCAATCCCTCTACTACATTGCCGCATTCCAGACAAATCCACTTCGTTTTTACGTCAGATACAAAAAGAGTTCCGTTCTCCAAATGATCCGCCATCTGCCCAAACCGATCCCCATGAAGCTTTTCAATCTTTGCTATCTGATAAAAGGAAGAAGCGATTTCCATAAATCCCTCTTCTTTTGCTACATCACCAAATTTTTTGTACACCGGATCATGTTCCTCGTATTCGTTATGCTGTGCCATGCGAAGTAGCGTTGCCAAATCATCAGCCAGATCAACCGGATATCCGCCGTCTACAACAATTGTATCCCCGGAAGCCTCCTTAAGATGATTGTAAAAAACTTCCGCATGTTCTTTTTCCTGATCCGCCGTATAGCGGAACAGCACTTCAATCACATACATGCCTGTTTTTTTTGCCTGTCCCGCAGCAAACGTATAACGGTTACGCGCCTGGCTTTCGCCGGCAAATGCTCTCATCAGATTCTTTTTTGTTTCACTTTCAGCAAATGTTACAGCCATAATTAACCTCCATACCAGTAAGATTTTATATTAGTATGACCGTAAACATCCATATTATACATTTTTATCACTTTTCGTTTCCACTAAAATCCCATAATGGTCTGAAATCACCCCGCCTTTTTTTCCGTCAAACACGGTTTCCGCCCGGAGAATAGCAGCCGGATAATTGCTCCAAATATAATCAATACGCATGGATTCTTCTTTATCTGCCCATCCGTCAATCGCTCCTAAAACCGTAGTGTTCCCTCTTCTTTTCTCCGCCATCAGAAATGCATCCTGCCAGCCGTCTTCCCTCATTCTGTCATAGCCGGTTCCAGGCTCCTCTGCAGGGCTGTTAAAATCCCCCAAAAGCCACACATTATCCTTTCCCTCCACGCCGGCGGCAAGACGGCTCCATTGGCGTTCAAAATGTTCCTCCCGGTCATGCCATCGGCCGGTATGAACACTATAATACCAGATTCCATCCACACAAATCCCCAATGCATACCGTGTCCGATAATCGTAATACGACCCACTTTCACTTAACCGTATTATCTCCCACTGACTGAACGGCCGCCGGGAAAACACGGCAATGCCTTCATCATATCGATTGTATCCGATTTTAAAGGGGAACCAAATCCAATAATAGGATAAGCCCGCCTTTGCCAGATTATTGGCCACAACAGCGGCATGATTATCCTCGCGAAGAGGAATCTTCCCCGGTACCGTTCCTTTTTCCGGAACAAAAATATCTTTCTGATTTCGGGACTGGTTAACTTCCTGCAAAGCCATGACATCCGGTCGGAATTGTAGAATTTCTTTTTCAAATTTCTCTCTTTTGAAAATATAATTCTTCTCTGCCAGACTATGCGTGTTCAAGGTTAATAATTTCATCCGCATCCGCCTTTCCGCCCCGTCACAAAATGTCATTAATATCCGATTTCAAAATGTCAGCCTTCGGTCCATACACCGCCTGAATCCCATTTCCTTTAATAAAAAGGCTCAGGGCACCTTCTTTTTTCCATTGTTCTTCTTCTTTCACTTTGCCGGCATCCCTCACCGTCACCCGGAGTCTTGTCATACAGGCATCCACAAGCACAATATTTTCTCTGCCGCCAAGCAGCTTTATAATGCGTTCCGGCCGGCTGTCACCACCCTGTCTTTCCTGAGCAGATGTGTTTTCATCTTCTCTTTCGCCGGCTGTGTAATTCCCCAAACGTCCGGGTGTTGCAAAATGAAATTTCCCAATCATATAATATGCTGCAAAATAACCGACGCCAAAAAAGATAATGACACAAAAAATAAAATTCACAAGATCCCATTTTAAGCCTGCCTGCAATGCCATGGGCACTCTCGTCACAAGCTCAAGATTTCCAAACGAATGAAGACGTAAGTCAATAATTCCCGCCATGGCAAACGCCAGCCCCTGCAAAATGGCATAAACAATATATAATGGAATGGCACAGAACATAAACATAAATTCAATTGGTTCCGTCACGCCCGTAAGAAATACAGCCAGCGCTGTTGATACGAACATGGACGTATACTGTTTTCGTTTGTCCGAATCCACCCTCCGGTACATGGCCAGTGCCACCCCCATAAGAAGTCCGGTAGCACCAATCATCTGTCCCACCTTAAAACGCGCAGGCGTAACCGTTGCTAAAAGATTTTGATAAGAAACGGTATCTCCTGCTTTTTTGAAATGAATCAGGTCATTGACCCAGGCAAGCCACAGAGGATCCTGTCCAAAAACAGAAGT
>CAZGDT010000235.1:0-2502 GCA_964524245.1 uncultured Eubacterium sp.
AGTGGCTTTGAAAGCCTACTCCATCCACAAGTTTTTTATCATTGAGTTTTTTCAGAAGTTCTGCAATCGTAGGAAGCTTGGACGGCATATATTCATTATAATCGTTATAAAAAAGTTTCACATCATCCGCTGCATACTTTCGTGCAAAAATAAATGCATCTTCGATATAAGATTCATCTCCATAAGCTTCGTACCATTTGCTCTTTGTCCGATATCCACCCGCATCTTTACACGCCTCATTTACCACATCCCATGCATATACGACTCCCGGATAATTCTCCTGACAAAACATCATTACTTTTTTTATGTAACTCTCCATACGCTTTTTCATGGTTTCTCTGTCAGCCCGAACATTTCCTTCTTCATATCCCTCACAAAAAAACCACTCCGGTGTCTGATTGTGCCACACAAGGCAGTGACCGCGCACCGACAAATCATTTTTCTTCGCCAACGCAAGCATGCCGCCCAGGCCTTCCGTATCTATTTCCGGCATCCCGTCTTTATTTTCCCGAGAACGTTCCCAGTCCAGAATATTTTCCGGTTTCATGCCGTTTTCCATGGTAATACTGTTAAAATTATCCCGAATAAGCTTTGATGTTTCCGGATTCATTAACTGGTGCACGTTCACGGCCACGCCAACCTTAAAATCTTTCCCATATGCTTCTTTAAGATTCATTGCCTGTCCCTCTTCCTTATTCTTCTTCCTGTTTTATCGCTGCTCAAATGAGCACCTTTCACAAATTCTACCATATCAGGCTGATGTTTGTCAAAAACAGTAAAATATGCTATACTGGACGCAGAAAAGATTGCATGTGCTGTTATACAGACACTTTGAATGGAGGATAAGATGAAAAAAATAATTCTAACCGGCGACCGCCCTACCGGCAAACTTCACGTAGGACACTATATCGGTTCGCTGAAACGTCGTGTGGAATTACAAAATTCCGGAGAATACGATGATATTTATATTATGATTGCAGATGCGCAGGCATTGACGGATAACGCAGGTAATCCGGAAAAAGTCAGAAGCAATATTTCAGAAGTAGCGCTCGACTATCTTTCCTGTGGATTGGACCCGGAAAAGTCCACGCTGTTCATTCAATCTTACGTTTCCGAACTGACGGAGCTTACTTTTTATTACAGTAATCTGGTAACGGTATCCCGTCTTAAAAGAAATCCAACTGTCAAATCGGAAATTACCATGCGTGGTTTTAACACAAGTATTCCGGTTGGTTTCTTTACTTATCCTATTAGTCAGGCTGCGGATATCACTGCTTTTAAAGCAACTACTGTACCGGTTGGCGAAGATCAGCTGCCTATGATTGAGCAGGCACGCGAGATTGTACGCAGTTTCAATTCAACTTACGATAATGTACTTGTAGAACCAAAGGCACTTATTCCGGAAAACACCATTTGCCGCCGACTTCCGGGAACAGACGGAAAGGCAAAAATGAGCAAATCCCTTGGCAACTGTATTTATCTGTCCGATGAACCGGATGAAATAAGAAAAAAAATTATGAGCATGTTTACCGACCCTGACCATATCCGGGTAGAAGATCCCGGCAAGCTGGAAGGAAATACTGTATTTACGTATTTAGATGCTTTTTGTAAAGATGAGTTATTTGCAGAATACCTGCCGGATTACTCCTGTCTGCAAGAGATGAAAGATCATTACACCCGTGGCGGTTTAGGCGATGTGAAAGTCAAAAAGTTTTTGTACTCCGTTATCATGGAAGAATTATCTCCGATTCAGGCAAGAAGACAAGAATGGGAAAAAGATGTTCCGGCTGTTATGGACATCTTACATAAAGGCAGTATACAGGCAAAAGAAGTTGCTGCCAATACACTAAGCGAAGTAAAACACGCTATGAAAATTGACTATTTTGACTAATTATAATCGATTAATTTTATTTGTTTTGCCAGCGTTGGCGCCACAGCCAACGCTATTATTATTTTTACAATATCGCCGGGAATAAACGGGAACACACATACTGCAAATGATGCCGGCATTCCACTTCCTGTAGAATAACAAAACCACATGGTTCCAAAGGCATACGCAACTGCCGTTCCCATTACCATACCGATGAAACGGATACCTTTTATCATTTTCTCATTTTCTAACGAAATTCTCAAAAACACGCCAATTATCACTATCATAACAAAAAAACCTACAAGATAGCCGCCTGTCGGTCCTGCCAACTTCCCTACGCCCCCTTCGAATCCGGTAAACACCGGAAGTCCTGCCACTCCGAGTGCAAGATAGACAGCATAAGAAATCATTGTTTTTTTCCATCCCTGTATATACACGGAAAAATATATAACTAAGCTTATCAGCGAAATCGGCACAGGTCCAATCGGCAGGGAAAAGGGGGCCAATACACACATCAATGCTGCAAACAATGCCATAGTCACCATGTTTTTCACTCCGAAGTTTCTGTTCATAACTGTCCGCCTTCCCTCAATCTCCCGTATTTCTTGAATACGTTACATTTTTTGTGTCCA
>CAZGDT010000236.1:0-2493 GCA_964524245.1 uncultured Eubacterium sp.
GTTACTTCGGCAGCTTTTTTCATATAGGAGATTGCCTTTTCCACAGGAATAATATTCGCAATGGCAAAAAAAGCGGATTGTAAAATTGTATTGACGCGTCCGCCCAATCCAATTTCTTTCCCTAAACGAAAACCGTCTATTGTATAAAATTGTATATTATTTTCCGCCATATAACGCTTTATCTCTCCGGGCAAAAACTGCTCCAATTCTTCTTCATTCCAAGAACAATTCAAAAGGAACGCTCCGCCTTCTTTCAAATCCTGAACCAGCCTGTATTTGTACACATAAGCAGGCATGTGACAAGCCACAAAATCTGCCTTATGAATAAGATATGCAGATTTAATGGGAGAATCCCCGAAGCGAAGATGCGAAATTGTCACGCCGCCGGATTTTTTTGAATCATAATCAAAGTAAGCCTGAACATATTTGTCTGTATGATCTCCAATAATTTTTATTGAATTTTTGTTTGCACCGACGGTTCCATCTGCTCCCATCCCCCAGAATTTACAGCTGGTCGTCCCCTCCGGTTCCGTTATGGGATTCTCCGTTCTTTCTAATGATAAATTAGTTACATCATCCCGAATTCCTAATGTAAATCCTTGTTTTGCTCCTCCATTAAATACCGCCAGAATATCGGCCGGTGTCGTATCACGTGAGCTCAATCCGTATCGTCCTCCCGTGACGGGAACAGAATCATAACGGCTGTTTTTCAATGCTGCAATCACATCCAGATACAATGCTTCACCCTGTGCGCCCGCTTCTTTTGAACGGTCCAGCACATAGATTTCTTTCACTGTCTCAGGTATGGCAGCCAAAAGATGCTTCGCACTAAACGGTCGAAACAGTCTTACTTTAACAAGGCCTGTTTTATCCTTTTTTTCTGACAGATATTCGATCGTTTCTTCGATCGTGTCACATACAGACCCCATTGCAATAATAATCTTTTCTGCATCCGGCAATCCATAATACTGAAATATCTTATAATTTGTACCGATTTTTTCGTTTACCCTGTCCATATATTTCTGCACCAATTCAGGAATTCTCTCATAATACTCATTGGAAGCTTCCCTCATCTGAAAATAAACATCACTGTTCTGGGCCATGCCACGCTGCATCGGGTGTTCCGGATTTAAAGCACGTCTGCGAAACTCTTTCACGGCATCCATGTTGCACATTTCCTTTAAGTCCTCATAATCCCATATGCCGATTTTCTGAATTTCATGAGAAGTACGGAATCCATCAAAAAAATGAAGAAAAGGAACACGTCCTTCTATTGCCGCAAGATGAGCAACAGCTCCCAAATCCATCACTTCCTGCACATTTCCGGCGCACAACATGGCGAACCCGCTCTGTCTGCATGCATAAACATCCGAATGATCGCCAAATATGGAAAGAGCATGTGACGCAATTGTTCTTGCTGCCACATGAATAACACCGGGAAGCAATTCACCTGCTATCTTATACATATTGGGAAGCATCAACAGGAGTCCCTGTGAAGCCGTGTATGTCGTACTCAGGGCACCGGCCTGCAAAGAACCGTGAATGGCTCCGGCCGCTCCTCCTTCAGACTGCATCTCCGACAGCATCACCGTCTGTCCAAAAATATTCTTCCTTCCTTTATCCGCCCACTGGTCGGTACAATCTGCCATCGGTGTAGACGGCGTTATCGGGTATATAGCCGCGGTCTCCGTAAATGCATAGGACACGTGCGCAGCTGCCGTATTACCATCCATCGTTTTCATAACTCTTTCCATATATTTGACATCCTTTCATTTTTTGCCTTAGTATTCCCATTTTTTTTAAAAAAATCCGCGAACCAAAGCAATTACCTGCTCTGATTCGCGGATTTTATACTTCCAAATAATGTCAAATCATTTTTTATTTGTAAAGTTCAACAAGCTTCTGCAAGTGCTCGAAACGAGCCTTTGCTGCTTCTTCGGATTCTTTGAAAAGCTTCTCGGCACGTTCCGGGAACGGCTTGATCAAACGGGTATAACGAGCCTCGTTGTTCAAGAAGTCCTGATAAGAACCATCTCCCTCTTTGGATACAAGAGTAAACGGATTCTTACCTTCTGCCTTCAGTGCAGGATTGAACGTGAACAAATTCCAATAACCTGCCTTAACTGCTTTCTTCATCTCATCCTGGCAATGGTTCATGCCGCCTTTTGCGATACCGTGAAGTTCACATGGTGCATAACCAATGATAAGAGACGGACCGTTGTACGCTTCTGCTTCAGCAATAGCCTTAACTGCCTGAGCCGGATTAGCGCCAAGAGCAATCTGAGCCACATATACATATCCATAGCTCATGGCAATTTCTGCCAGACTCTTCTTACCGATTTCCTTACCGGCTGCCGCAAACTGGCAAACCTCACCGATATTGGAAGCTTTTGAAGCCTGACCGCCTGTATTGGAATACATCTCTGTATCAAATACCATGACATTTACATTCTCACCGGATGCCAATACATGATCCAGACCACCAAATCCGAT
>CAZGDT010000237.1:0-2491 GCA_964524245.1 uncultured Eubacterium sp.
TTCTTCCTCCAATGCTTTTACAATTCTTTTGCGAAGCCTGTCTTTCATCTGCGATGCGGCCGCTTTAGTAAAAGTCACCACGACAAACTGATCCACATTTACCGGATCCTCTTTGTCTGTTATTCGCTGAAAAATTCGTTCTACCAACACCGCCGTTTTTCCCGAACCGGCAGCCGCTGATACGAGAATATTACAACCTCGTGTATCTATGGTTTTTTTCTGTTCATCCGTCCAGTTAATCGCGCTCATGAAGCACCTCCCATACTTCTTCATCCGTCATTTCTTCCATTACACAAACATTTTTGCTTCGTTTTTCTATTCCGCACACACTTGCATAAGGACAATAACGACATCCTGTTTCCCGGCCAAATACATATGGTTTTGCCTCAATTTCACCTGCCAGAATCCGGTTACCGCTTTCCTTCATCTTTTCTCTCGTATGCTCCATCAGAATTTTAAACTGCTCAGTTGAAAGGACGCGGGGGTTCTTCCCGCCGGCAGCTCCCGGTTCCAGGCGGTTTATGACAGATGGTTCTTCATTGACATATCCCTTTCCTTTCATTTGTTCCATAACACGCAGCCAATGTGACTCTTCATCTTCCGGACACCATTCCAGATTTTTTTCTTTTATGGCATAATACAACATTGCCGCCGGAATAACTTCTCCCTTCGTATCCCTGCGAACTAATTCTTCTGCTGCCGTAAGATATGTTACCAACTGCATCTGCAGCCCATGGTATACCTGAGCCAGCGATAAATCAACTGCATCACTGCTCTTGTAATCCACAATTTTTATCAGATTTCCTTCCGGCGCATCACAAATATCAACCCGGTCTATCATTCCCCGCAACGCAATTTCTCCGCTATCCAAAGGAATTCGGACTGACGAAAGTTTTTCTCCGTCTCCACCAAACCGCTTCTCGGTATAAAACTGATGAAAATCCCCCTCTTTCATTTGATGCCACATGGCATGGACAGAATGAACCATTTCATTTTTTAACCGTCTTATCATAAATGCAGAACGATGCGTCTGAAAATACTTTTGTCCCTGATAATGTTCTACCGCATAATCAGTAGATTGTTTTGCCAGTTCGAGTGCTTCTTCCTCGGTCAAATCCTGCCAGTCTTTTTTTCCTTTTTCCATTTCATGAGAGAAATGTTCCAATGCCTTATGAAATATGTTCCCATGGTCAAGGGCACCAATCTCATACTGTTCCCTTTCTGCCAACAGCAAACCATATCGCGCAAAATGAGCATAAGGACATTTTATAAACTGTTCCAGTCTGGTTACGCTTCCGTCCAACACTTTCCCATAGAGCTGTTCGGCTGCTTCTTTTTTCAATGCGGTTTTCCCCGCAGACTGCTGCCGCAGGCGCATTAGTGACTGCAGTACTCCCGGTGTTTTTCTCTCGTAATAAGCTGCCAGCTCCCAAAACGCTGTGTCTTTTTCGTATTCTCCCATTGACAGTTTGCGAATCAGATAAGATTTTCCTCTGTCGCCTCCCAATATTTTCTCTCTTGAATTGTCCTCTTCGTCCCGACGAATTTCCATCTTCGGAAATATTTTTTTAATGCGCCCCGTCAGGTATGCCGGGCGCTTACTTTCTCCTCCTGCCGTCATGGATGAATAGGTCAGAATCACCTGCTCAGAGGCTTTTGTTAATGCCAAATACAAATAAAACTGTTCTGTATAGGATTCTTTTTCTGCATCCGGCGCCAGTTCAATTCCCGCTTCTTTCAGTTGACGCCGTTCATTTTCCGACAAAATTCCCGGTGCGCCTTTCGCTTTTGGAATACAGTCATCGTTCACACCAACAAAAAACAGAATTTTTATATTTTTCAACCGGCTTCTTCTTACGTCTCCAACAATAACCTGATGGGAAGTCGGCGGAATAAATCCGACAAGTCCTTCCGAAATTCCCGCCTGCAATAATTCTTCATATTCGCGAAAAGAAACTGTCTCACCTCCCAAAAGTTCTACCATTTCATCCCACAATTTCATCATCAGACGATAAATACTCCGATATTCACGTGCAAGTATGAGCTCACCCTCCGCCTCAAAAAAGGTACTAAGTTCCTGCAGTTGTTCATAAACTCTGTTTTTTATGACAAAATGATACAATATCTCCGTATATTCCCGAACTGTTTTTTTTCCGCCTTCCAAGGCTGTCACTGCCTCCTCTATCGAATCAACGAACTTTTGACGGTATTCATTAAGTTCAACAAGGTCCAGTCCGGCCGCCTCATATATCCATTTCTCCTTATACGCGGAAAACCCTCGTCTTCCTTTTGCCAAAACATAGTTTTCCATCAAATCCGTTTCCCGTATGGAAAGCGGTGAAAGCGCCCCACGCAAAAAACGGAATGTACTTTCATAATCCATTCCCTTCTCAACCATGTTAATAAATGCCATTACATATTCCGCCATTGCATTAGCACCGATATTTTTTGTATTATCCATAAAATATCGGATTCCGAATTTATCCATTTC
>CAZGDT010000238.1:0-2475 GCA_964524245.1 uncultured Eubacterium sp.
CGGCACGCGCCATTTCTCCGGTTTCATCTTTGATTTTAACCAGTTTTTCACTATGTTCATTCGACTTAAAATTCAATTCAGCCGTATCCTCTACGATATCAGTCAGCCGACGAATCGGATTCACGATACTGTTACTGAATATAAGGGCTACCACCAGGCCGTAAATTACGGAAAGCAGCATGGCAATCGCAATCCAGATAAATAATGTTCTGGACGACTGCTGAATTTCTGACGTAGGCGCTGAAACTACCAGTTTCATTCCATTCTTCAATGCGGCAAATCCTGCCGTCTCACTCGTTCCATTGTGAGAATATTTCTGTACCACCTCATCGTTTCCGGCAGTCAGATACTCAGCCAGCTCCTCACTTATATCCTTCACGGATGTTCCATACTCGGCATCCGGGTGGGACAAAATCGTATTCTCGCTGTTTACAAGGAATCCGTAACCGCTGTCAAAACTCTTAGCGGCATTTGCCTGGGTCTTCACTTCATTGAAGTCAATGTCCATACCCACGATACCAACCTGAACATCATTAATCGTAATCGGCACCACATAAGAAATCATGTAAACATTAATATTCGAATTCAAATACGGATCCATCCACGTCGGCTTTCCATTGTTTACGGGTATGTAATACCAGCCTACGTGTTCCAAATCATCCTTGTCATAACTGCTGAAGTCCGTCGGTGTCAAAGATTCAAATTCGGCGTCCGCACCTTCTCTGGAAGCAAACAGGCCGGAAGTGGCTTTCGTAAAATTCGGATTGTAACGTACATAATACGTTAAAGCTCCCTTTGTGTTGTTCGCACTCTCAAGTGCGACATCCTTGAGTTTGTCCGTACACTCTTCTACATAATCCGCATCCTGCTGAAACCGCTCAACATCATCAATCGTACGAATCGTCATATTCGCAAGCGTATTCACGGAAGTCTCAATCTGCGCCAGCGTATCATCCAGCTTTAACCCGTTCTCTTTTGCCACGTCCATCATCTTCTGTTTCGCATCATCTTCGGCAACCGTCAATGAATTGTACATACTGACTGCCCCACAAATCAGAGTGGCCATCAAAACGGACCCTACCACGATAAGCAACACTTTCACTTTTAAATGTTTCATATACTTCCCCCTTTTTCAATAAAATGTACTTATAACCATTATAAGCGTCGCAACGCATTATTTCAAGGTTTTTTTCACATGGTCCCCCACGATTTCCGACACATCGGAAACTGTCATAAAAGCCGAAGCATCATCTTCATTTACAACCTTCTTTAAGAGAGGCAGTTCCATTCTCGTCACGACACAATACAGCACAACCTTCCGTCCGCTGATAAGCCCTTCACCCTCCAGCAAAGTCACTGTTCTTCCTAATTTCTGATAAATTTCATCTGCAATCCGCTTTCCTTCTTCCGTAATAATCATCACGGCTTTCGCTCCATCAAATCCGATTTCAACCAGATCTATTACTTTTGATGCGATAAAATAGGTTAACAGACTGTACATGGCGCGATCTGCTCCGAAAAGAATACCAACTGCCGTATAAATCACGATATTAAAAATTAATACAATCTGCCCAACGGAAAATGACGATTTTCTGCTGATGAGAATCGCTACCGTTTCCGTACCGTCAAGACAGCCGCCAAACCGAATCACAAGCCCTACGCCGATTCCCAGCGTAATACCGCCAAACACTGTAGCCAAAAGCGGCTCTGCCGTGGCATTTCTCATATTCTCAAATATTTGCAGAAATATGGAAAATATGGCGATTGCAAAGGCTGACTTTCCAAGAAATAACTTCCCCATCTGACGGTATCCTACCCATAAAAAAGGGAGATTGAACAGGAGTGTTAAAACACTCAGCGGGAGAGGAAGAAATACATCTGCTACCATGCTGATACCAACGACGCCCCCATCCATGATATTATTCGGAGCCAGAAAATTTTCGATGGAAAAAGCGGCTATTATGGCTCCCAATGCCACCATGGAAAAGTTCCAAATCTGCTGTCTAATCTGTTTCATGAAGCACCTCCATTCTGCTGTCACCTCTGTCAGTTACAAGTTTATATCCCACGGATTCTACACGGCGGGCCAGGCAATCGAAACACTGTGCTGATTCTTCTCCCGTGCATATTTTATTCTCATACAATTCATATTTTTCTCTCACTGCCGCCGGCGAAAGATTTGGCATCAGTACATTAGCTCCCGCCAAAAGTCCTTTTTCCCTTCCGTCCGGTGCAATGGTTCCAAGCGCTGTTGTGGCCGGAAGAAGCACTCCGGGAAACATCAGGCGCAAAATCGCCAGCAGAAGAAGCGTCCTTTCACAGGAACCGTTTTTCTCACTGCCAAAAGGTGTATCCGGATGTGTAAGAAACGGACCGATTCCAATCATATGCGGCTGTAATTCCTGCAAAAAGAACAAATCGGAAATCAGGTTGTCCACCGTCTGACCGGGCGAGCCTACCATAAAGCCTGCCCCC
>CAZGDT010000239.1:0-2467 GCA_964524245.1 uncultured Eubacterium sp.
GTATTCAGGAAGCACACATTTTGGGAATTCCGTTGATTGGAATTGTAGATACGAACTGTGATCCGGAGGAGCTTGATTATGTAATTCCGGGTAATGATGATGCAATTCGTGCCGTTAAACTGATTGTTTCTAAGATGGCGGATGCTGTTATTGAAGCAAATCAGGGTGAGTCCATGGCAGAAGAAGAGGCTGTGCAGGAAGAGGCAGAGGAAGAAGCATAAAGAGCAGTGATAGAAAAGAAAGGTAGGAAATGAAACATGGCTATTTCAGCATCAATGGTTAAAGAATTAAGAGAGATGACAGGTGCCGGCATGATGGATTGTAAGAAAGCTCTTACAAACACAGACGGCGATATGGATAAAGCAGTTGAATGGCTTCGTGAGAACGGCCTTGCGAAAGCAGAAAAGAAAGCAGGCCGTATTGCAGCAGAAGGTATGGTTGCCGTAAATGTAAGTGAGGACGGAAAAACAGCTTCTATCGTAGAGGTGAATTCGGAGACAGATTTTGTTGCCAAAAATGAAGTATTTCAGGGAATGGTTAATACAGTTGCCGCTCAGGCTGCTGCAACATCGGCGGCTAATATGGACGAGTTCATGGCTGAACCGTGGATTGAAGATGCTTCCGTAACAGTAGAAGAAAATCTTAAAAACATGATTGCCAAGATTGGCGAGAATATGAACATTCGTCGTTTTGAAAAAGTTACGGCGGATAATGGTGTTATTGTTCCTTATATTCATGCCGGCGGTAAAATTGGTGTTTTGGTATGCGCAGAGACAGATAATGCTACGGATGACGTGAAAGCCTGTCTGAAAGATGTTGCAATGCAGGTTGCTGCACTTACTCCGAAATACACATCCCGTGATGAAGTGGATCAGGATTATATTGAAAAAGAGAAAGAAGTTCTGCTTGCACAGGCCAGAGTTGAGAAGCCGGATGCTCCGGATAAGATTATCAACGGAATGGTTATGGGACGTATCAATAAAGAATTGAAAGAAATTTGTCTTCTTGATCAGGTATTTGTAAAAGCAGAAGATGGTAAGCAGTCTGTAGGTCAGTATGTACAGGCGGTTTCCAAGCAGCTTGGAACAGATATTAAAGTGACCGGATTTGTTCGTTTTGAAACAGGAGAAGGTCTTGAGAAAAAAGAAGAAGATTTTGCAGCTGAAGTAGCAGCACAGATGAAATAAGCGATATAGGTTATTGGAGCGCCGGAAACGGATATGTTTCCGGCGTTTTCTGAAAAAGAGGAGTTCTTATGCGGGTTTTGAAATGCGGATGGAAATATATTGCGGCTTTTTTTCTTACTCTGTCGTTTTTGACGGCGATGCTGGTTTTGACAGCGTTAATTCCACGTTCAGCCATTAGGGAAAATGTCAGGAAATCCGCTCAATATCTCTGCGAAGGAGAACTTTTCGGAACAATAAAAGAAGGTGTGGAAGGCAGTAAGACTGACCGGTATGCGGATTCCATATTGTTGGGAATTGCCTATCAGTACAATAATGAGCAGCCACTGACGTCCGTAATGCAGTCGTCATATTATTATACATCTTATCAGAATGAAAATGAGAACCTGCGGGATGCCGTAGAGCAGAATTATAAACCGAACCGGCAGTATCTGCGGTATTGGCATGGCTCGAATGTGATTGTGCGCCCCCTGTTGTGCATTTTTAACATACAGCAGATTTATGTTGTAAATGCCATTGTTTTGGCGGGACTTATAATTGCATTATTGTTTTTGCTTTTGAAATACAAAGCATATGCTCCGGCTATCGGTGTGGCGGCGGGGCTGATTGCCGTATCAGTCTGGTATGTACCGTTTTCGCTGGAATATACATGGACCTGTCTGTGCATGCTTTTGCTGTCAATAACAGGATTTGAGCTTGCTGTGCACAGACGGTGGAAATGGATTGGGATTTTCTTTCTTATCGGGGGAATGATTACAAATTTTGTGGACTTTCTTACGACAGAGACACTTACCTTACTTGTTCCGCTTTTGCTTATTTTGTGGACAGACCGTCATATGAATCCGGGAAGAGAGAAGAAAGAACTTATCCTTAATGCTGTTAAGGCATGTGTGGCATGGATATGCGGATATGCCGGTATGTGGCTGATGAAATGGTGTATGGCCTCTCTTGTTTTGGAAGAAAATGTGATGCCCTACGTTTCGGGACACGTGCAGGAAAGATTAGGGGGGAACCTTGGAATTGGTTTATTACAATATATTACAGGCGCCATTATAAGAAACGTAAGATGTTTGTTTCCGCTTGAATATGATTTTTATGGCATTGTTGCAGGAGGGATAATAATCCTTTTTATGGTATACATAAGCTATGTTTATTATAAAAAGAACACAGACAAAAGCTGGATTCTCCTGTGTGCGGTTTGTGGAATAATTCCTTATGTCAGATACATTGTGCTTCACAATCATTCCTATCTGCATTTTTTCTTTACTTACCGGGCGCAGATG
>CAZGDT010000240.1:0-2460 GCA_964524245.1 uncultured Eubacterium sp.
GGATCCGTATCACTGTGCGCCACAATTTTCCCCTCATGATAAGTAAGAATACCGGTTCCTTCCTGCCTGGAATAATCATACAGCTCATGAATCATTCCATCCGGCAGTGTAATGTCATAAATCACTTCACCCGTAGCAAAATCCGTAATCCTTCCACCGTTAAAAGAAATGATATAACCGCCATATTGATCCAACCCAATGGCAGATGCCTGATGGCGGATTCCTTCCGTGCAGCGTCCGGATGCAATCGCCACTTTAATCCCATTCTCCTGACATTCCAAAACAGCTTCCTGCGTCCGTTTTGTAATCTCTTTATTCGTATTCACCAAAGTGCCATCCACATCCAACACCAACAACTCATATGCCATTATAATTCCTCTTTTTCATCATTTTCTTCAGTATCTTCGATTTTACCGTCCGCACCTCTTTTTTTCAGTTTGACACCGGTAATTTCTTCATAAATATCCACAAATTCTTTGCCTGTGATGGTTTCCTTCTCAATCAGATGTTCCGCCAGCTTATCCATCACTTCCTGATTTTCCTCAACGCAGGAAACCGCCCTCTCATAGCAGTCATTAAGAATCGCCATCACTTCGGCATCAATTCTGCTTTCCGTCTCTTCTCCGCAGTTCAATACCGGACGCCCGTCCAGATAACGGCTCTGTACCGTTTCAAGTCCCATCATGCCAAACTTCTTACTCATACCATACTGAGTAACCATCGAACGTGCAATCGAAGTTGCCTTTTCAATATCATTTGAAGCACCTGTCGTGATATCGTCAAACTTCACCTGCTCAGCCGCACGCCCGCCCATAAGCGTAATAATTTCCGAAATCAATTCTTCTTTCTTCATCAGGTATTTTTCTTCTTCCGGCACCTGCATCACATACCCCAAAGCTCCCATTGTACGTGGAACAATCGTAATCTTCTGAACCGGTTCCGCATGTTTAAGATTCGTTGCCACAAGCGCATGTCCAATCTCATGATAAGCTACGATACGCTTCTCTTCCTTACCAAGAATGCGGTCTTTCTTTTCTTTTCCTGCAAGCACTACCTCTACCGCTTCAAACAAATCCCGCTGGCTCACCACCTGACGGCCGTCTTTCACCGCCATAATCGCCGCCTCATTCACCATATTGGCAAGATCGGCACCTACGGCACCGGACGTCGCAAGCGCAATTTCTTCCAAATCCACCGTATCATCCATCAGAACATCATGTGAGTGCACTTTCAAAACATCCACACGCCCCTTCAAATCCGGTTTTTCCACAATAATCCGCCGGTCAAAACGCCCCGGTCGAAGCAGAGCTTTGTCCAGTACTTCCGGACGGTTCGTCGCGCCAAGAATAATAATCCCCTTGGACGAATCAAATCCATCCATTTCAGAAAGAAGCTGATTCAGCGTCTGTTCTCTTTCATCATTACCGCCGCCATACTGACTGTCACGGCTTTTTCCAATTGCGTCAATCTCATCAATAAAAATAATACACGGCGCCATGGACGTTGCCTGCTTAAACAAATCCCTCACACGGGAAGCACCGACACCGACAAACATCTCCACAAAATCCGAGCCTGACAGAGAAAAGAACGGAACTCCCGCCTCGCCGGCCAATGCCTTGGCAAGAAGTGTTTTGCCGGTACCGGGAGGTCCGACAAGCAAAGCTCCCTTCGGCAATCTCGCTCCGATTTTCTTATACTTATCCGGATTTTTCAAAAAATCAACCAGCTCCGTCAGCGACTCTTTCGCTTCTTCCTCTCCTGCCACATCCTGAAACGTAACACCTGTCTTCTTCTCTACATACATTTTGGCAGTTGATTTGCCTACCCCTCCCATAATGCCGCCGCCTTTTGATGCCGATCGCATAAAAAACCAGAACAGCACCCATAATGCCGCAATCGGAAGAAGGTAAGACAGTAAAAATTCCATAATACCGGAACTGCTCTGAATCTCTGCCGTAAATTCGACACCATATTTATTCAGCAAATCCTGCACGAGTTTCTCATCATTTACGTAACCGGTATAATAAGTCACCGACAACAAAGCAATTTTTTCTTTCGTTTTCGGTTCAATCACAATCATATTGGACTTAAATGTAACTTTCTCGACTTTATCTTTCTTCAACATCTCGATAAACTTCGTGTACGTAATCTCTTTTTCGGTACTTCGCTGAATTTCAGCATTCAAAAAGAAAATCAAACCAATGGCAAACACCGCAGCCATGATGCAAATAAGCAGATTCGTTTTATTTTTCTTTTTCTTATTCGGGTCAATGTTGTTTCTATTATTATAATCCATTTTTTTATCCTTTCACCTGCTCTGTTTCTGTTTGCAGATTTCGCCTGCAAATACCTCATTTGATAAGTATAAAAGATTTTGTTCGAGAAATCAATGACCAGTCTGTGAAAGATTGGTGAATTTATCACTTGACAGCCCTACCCCCCCCTGTGATAAAATATGTA
>CAZGDT010000241.1:0-2402 GCA_964524245.1 uncultured Eubacterium sp.
TTGCAGCTTCCGGTTTTGAAGCGGAAGGTTTTTCTGAACCGGAAAGTTTTTGGAAAGCGTTGCAGAGTACAATGCCGGAATTGATTTTGCTGGATCTTATGCTGCCGGGAGCAGACGGACTCCGTATTTTGAAGACCATTGTTCGAATATTGCCGGCTGTATCATTGATACGGCACAACACAACTTGAATTTGCATGAAAGTCAGAAGGTGACAGTAAATGAAAATGATAATTATAAAAAATTGTATGAAGAATTTTTACAGAAATACAAAATCAACTAAGAAGCATTGGAAAATAATTGCCGGAATTCTCATTTTGGTTTTGGCAGGTGTTTATTTGTATAATCCTGTATTAAGGCACCGAAATCATGAGTTAAGTGCTGCGATTCAAACTTTGTCATATAAGAGTGGAGCGACATTGGAAGAGGTTATGCCATTTGAGTGGGATTATGTTTATC
Organism: uncultured Eubacterium sp.; assembly: GCA_964524245.1. Lineage (GTDB taxonomy): Bacteria > Bacillota > Clostridia > Lachnospirales > Lachnospiraceae > Eubacterium_F. Next base: position 457 of record CAZGDT010000241.1, read on the forward strand.
GTTTTACTCCGTATACTCCGAAAGAGGATATGGAGTATACGATGGGGGTTGCGAGCAGATACGTGACAGAAGCGAAACAAGACAATATAATGCAGGTATATGTAGTCAAAGATGGAAAAATTGTCGCTTTTGTGAAGGAAAAGTCGAATAGTAATATTGAAGCAAAAATTCCGGAAGTGGTAAAAAACGAAACAAATGAGAAAAGTAAGTAAGCATTAAACAGACTCAGGTTATTCAGCATTGACTTATTGAGTGCCAAAAGTTATAATTATTTACCGAACACCAGTAGTTTCAGAATGGAGTATAAGAAGATGAAACAGCATCGAAAGATGTTCCGGTATGTGGAAGAAATGCTGTATAGCTATGACCGCAAAAAGGGAGATAAAAGTAAGAACAAAATTGCATACGATCGTTATGCGCATACGGTACGTGTTTACAAATGGATGATGCGCATTGCGGAACAGCTGCGTGATGATTCGCTGGATTGGGAAGCATTAAAAATTGCGGCAATATTTCATGATGTAGGATATTCGGTGCAGGGAGATGAACGACATGCAGAAGAAAGCGCCGCTATATGCCGGGATTATCTTGAAAGACGTCCCTATGAACCGGCACAGATTGATTTTATATGTTATCTGATTGCAGAACACCCGAATAAAAAACTGATGCATGAGAAATCTACGCCATTGGAGCTGGTTGTATTGATGGAAGCAGACATGTTGGATGATACAGGTGCCATGGGGATTATTTTAGATTCATGGATTGCATCCAAAGAAGAGTCTCCTTCCTTTGAATCGGTGTGCCGGCATTTTGAAAAATACACATATCGACATATGAAACAGGTAGAATTTGTAACGGCACCCGGAAAAAAATTTTGGCATGAAAAGAGAAATCTTGTTTATGAATTTTTGCGCCAGTATAAAAGGGATTTGGGTGATATGAAATAGTAATGTTCCTTTTTTGGCAATATTACCGATTGCTCTTGAATGTTGTATTAAAGCGTTCGCTAAGTGCGGTTCCGGTCGTTACATGCAGATGAAAATTTGTTACAAGAGATACAGCAAGCGGGATTGCATTTTTATAGTGGCGGTATAACTGATAATTGGTATCGGCAGCATTTCTTTTCTGAGAAAGAACCATTGCATGCCCATCCAAAAGCCATTTGTAAAAACGCATCCCATTCAGTACTTTTTGTACTTTATTTTCTGACAGGTTAAAGGAATGATAAGCGTGACAGATGGATTCGCTTATCTTGTTATTGTTTGGAATTATTTTCCATGCAGGGAAACGGTAAGAAAGATGACCGTTTTTTTTGAGCAAATAGCGGTCGAAGGCATGTTCCATTCCCAGATGATTATATCCGGGAAGCCCGGCTTGAGGAATTACATAACTATGGCATTCGCTGTCCAATGCAAAGTGGCAGATGCAGCCCAGGAGGTAGGCATAAGTACCATGGAGGGATTCTTTTTTTTGCAACAGAGGAATTGTTGTTTCAAGAAAAGATGTCATGCTTTGATTGTGCAGGAGTTGGCCGATTCGATTTATGCGCGAACGAAACAGCGGATGATAAAAGAAAAAAATATCAGGTCCCTGGAGGCCGATTCGGAACTCTTTTGGATTCTGTCGGATGATTACCTGAATAACTTTTGGTAAGTTTTGAAATACTTTTTTCCCGAAAACGTCATGAGCATAGATACAAGGCAAAACAGTATCCCCTTTCTTCATTATTGTATTTATAGTTTACCGGACAGGAGGTTTTTATGCATAAAAATATTGTTGAGAATAAAAAAAACAAAGTTTGTTATCTCACTTTTCCGCTTTTTGAAAAACTGGGAGTAAAACATGCATTTTCTACAAAAAAAGGCGGTGTCAGCAAAGGCGATTATGCAGAGATGAATTTAAGTTTTACAAGGGGAGATGACCCGGAAGACGTAATGAAAAACCAC
>CAZGDT010000242.1:0-2383 GCA_964524245.1 uncultured Eubacterium sp.
GCGCTTAAAACTGAAAGATAAGAAAAGAATCGTATTTAAGGTGGGAACATCAACATTGACCCACAGGGAAACAGGGGCTCTTGATTTGGTTAAAATGGAAAAGTTCGTCCGGATACTGACGGATTTACATAATCAGGGGAAAGAAATTGTAATTGTTTCATCAGGGGCTATTGCCGTAGGAAGAAAAGCACTGGGGAATATGGAACGCCCCAAAGACAGAGCGGTGAAACAGGCCTGTGCGGCCGTAGGTCAGATTCGCCTGATGACGGTATACCAAAAGCTTTTTTCTGAATACAGTCAGAATACGGCACAGATTCTTATGACAAAAGTAACCATTGCAGATGATACAAGCAGACACAATGCAAAAAATACATTTCGTGAACTTCTGAAAATGGGGGTTATTCCTATTGTAAATGAAAATGATACGGTTGCGACGGATGAGTTCGGGTTAAGTGACAATGATTATCTTTCGGCTATTGTATCGGCTATTGTTGAAGCTGACCTTCTTGTGCTGTTAAGTGATATTGACGGGCTTTATACGGATGATCCGAACAGAAATCCGGATGCAAAGCTTATACCGCAGGTTGACCGCATAACGGATGAGATGCTTGGTATGGCAAAAGGACCCGTCAGTGATGTTGGAACGGGAGGCATGCGTTCGAAGGTGGAAGCGGCAGGAATTGCCAATGATGCCGGTGCAGATATGGTCATTTTGAATGGGAATGACATGGAGCACATTAATCTTTTATTGGCAGGTGAAGAAATAGGAACTTTATTTACGGCACACAAGACCAGACATTTTCATTTAAAGAATTATCTGGACCGGTAAGTCTGTGAAAGAGAATGGGTGAAAGGAAAAGAGATATGGATCAGAAGAAAATTGAACGCATAAATGAATTATACCGTAAACAGAAGAAAGGCACACTGACGCCGGAAGAAAAAGAAGAACAGTCAGCACTCCGTTCGGAATATGTGGCAGCCATTCGCAATAATCTCCGTGTGACCTTGGAACACACATCCATACAGGAGCCGGATGGGACAATTCATAAACTGAGAAAAAAGGATACACATTGATGGATAAAAAAGAATTGCGATGCCGCATGATTGCACAACGGGATCATATGACCGTGCAGGAGAGAGACGTTAAATCCCGTCAGATTTTGGAAGCTTTATGGGAGTGGGATGCTTTTCGCAAAGCAAATGTTATTTTATCCTATTGTTCTTTTCGGACGGAAGTTGATACAACAGAGATAAACAGACGGATTCTCAAAGAAGGGAAAGGACTGTTTCTGCCGAAGACATATCCGAAAGAACGTGAAATGAAGTTCTATTCCGTCAGTAATCTTTCTGATTTGGTAAGTGGTTATCAGGGGATTTTAGAACCGTGCAGGGGAGAGATTTCCTTTGAATCATGCGATTTTGGAAGGAAAGAGGGAATCATCATGCTGATGCCCGGTGTTGCCTGCGACGGAGAAGGAAACCGGCTGGGGTACGGTGGCGGGTATTACGACCGTTATCTCGCGAAATATGAGAAAAGAATAGAAACTACCTGCATGCTTGCATTTGATACGCAATACACGGAAATGATTGAAACAGAGTTGAATGATATCCGTCCAAAACGGATTATATCGAACAGGAGGTAACCATGGAAAAGAAAGTTATGGAGCAAATGGGAGAACGTGCAAAAAATGCTTCACGTATATTGAATTGTCTTGGTGTAAAAAGAAAAAATGAAGGCCTTGCGGAAGTGGCAGAAGCGCTTGTGACAAATGCAGACTTGCTGCTGCAGGCAAATGGGATTGATGTTCAGAGGGCAAGAGAGGAAGGAATGAAAGAATCGCTTGTTGACAGGCTTACACTTACGCCGGAGCGAATCGGGGGGATGGCAGAAGGAATTCGTCAAATTATTTCACTGGAAGATCCGATTGGTGAGGTGATTTCCATGAAGACGTCACCGCTTGGAATGCAAATAGGACAAAAAAGAGTGCCGCTTGGTGTAATAGGAATTATTTATGAATCCCGTCCCAATGTAACAGCGGACGCTTTCGGACTTTGCTTTAAAACGGGGAATGCAGTAATTCTGCGTGGCGGAAGTGATGCACTCCGTTCCAACCAGGCAATCGTGGAAGTGATTCGCACTGCACTCAAAAAATGCGGTCTGCCTGCAGATTCCATACAGCTTTTGGAAGATACTTCTCACGAGACGGCAGAATATTTTATGCGGATGAATCAGTATATTGATGTATTGATTCCGAGGGGAGGAGCCGGACTGATTCGCACGGTCGTGGAGAAAAGTACGGTGCCCGTAATTGAGACAGGAACGGGGAACTGTCATATATATGTTGATGAATACGCCGATATCGGGATGGCGGCCGATATTATA
>CAZGDT010000243.1:0-2323 GCA_964524245.1 uncultured Eubacterium sp.
CTGTTGCACTAGCCTGGGAGTCACCTCCACCGGACGTTATCCGGCATCCTGCCCTGTGAAGCTCGGACTTTCCTCACCCATTCCCTTTCGTTTGAATGGGTGCGATCACCTGTGCTGCTCATAAATCAGTTACCCAAGTAGTATACCACCGCCGATAAATTCACGCAAGATGGAATTAAGCGGAACATCATGCGGATCCACCGGTAAAAAATAATCTAAAAATTTGAGTAATCGCTGCGCCTCAGCATATTCCGGACAATCTTTCGTCACTTGGAACAATAAAGGGTCGGCGTAAAGTTTCATTGCCGCCAATTCATAAATCAAGGCCGAATTAAACATCGCATCTGCTTCCTCCTGAAAAGGAAAAATATTCCGGCTTTCCCCCCGGCGAACGGAATCCCACATGGAAATTGTTTTCCGTGCCGTATTCCCCCGCGTTCTGGCATCACGTATAATCCGGCGTAACAGACGCCCTTCCGTTGTCGGAATCCGATTATGATAATCCAGGTTCAAAGTTGTCAGTGCACTGATGTAAATCTTGTATTTTTCTTTTTTCGGAATGGAATAGGTCAGCTTATCATTCAGTCCGTGTATACCTTCAATAACCAAAATGTCTTCTCTTCCTAACTGTAAAACCGGCTTGTCATATTCCCGCATACCACTGATAAAATTATAAGTTGGAAGCTGAACCGGTCTTCCTTCCAAAAGTTTTGACAAATCTTCATTAAACTGTTTCGTATCAATGGCACCAAGACATTCATAATCATATTTTCCATTTTCATCCTTTGGCGTATCCTCCCGATTAACAAAGTAATCATCCAGCCCAATCGGATGCGGATTTAATCCCAATGTACGAAGCTGCGTTGCCAATCGATATGAGAAAGTCGTCTTGCCGGATGACGATGGTCCGGCGATCGTCACGATACGGCTTCCGCGTTCGGCAATCTGAACTGCTATATCACCAATTCTTTTTTCATGCAGGGCTTCCTGTGTCAGCATCAATTCCTGAAACCCACCATGGACAATTCTTTCATTCAACTCACCGACCGTGGAAACCTGCATTTTTTCATTCCATTCATTCGCCATCTGCATTGTACGATACTGTTTCCTACTCGGCTTAAATTCCGGCATGGTAACCGGTGCTTCTTTTTTGGGAACAACAAAAACAAATCCATCTTCAAAAAGTTCCAGCCGAAAATGCTGTAAAATACCTGTGCTATATGGCATGGCACCATAATAATAATCCGTGAAATCCCCTAAATGATAAACTGTCATGCGTGAATTTCTGCGATATTGTGTCAGCCTACTTTTATCCGGCATATGCATTTTTTCAAACATTGCCCCGGCCTCTCTGGTACTGATTACGTCTTTTACAAAACGAATATCTTCATTAACGTATTGACGCATTCGTTTTTCCACTCGTTCCGTCAACTCTGCACTTAGTTTATTCTTTTTTTTTAAATGACAGTAATATCCGCTATCCAGACAAAAATCTATCGTGACGCGTTCGTCCTCGTCAACAATCTTTTCTTCCTGAATTGCTTTGAGCAGGAGCATTGACATCCCGCGTATGTATGTACGTTTGCCGTCACTGTCTTTGGTCGTGCAAAAAGATACGGTGGTTCCATCCTTAACTTCATGATATAATTCCTGAATGACACCATCGCATTTTGCTACTATAATCGGATATTCGTACCGCTCACGGTACTGCCGGCTTAATTCATATAAAGTTATTCCTTCCGGACAGGTAATCTGTTCATTTTCCAAAGTTATACGAATCATATATTTCCTCCCTACATTTACTTAACGTCATGTCAATTTGCTTTAATATATGCATAATTTCTTTGGTTCTTGCCACTGATTCTTCCGATTTATGTTTTGCCAAAGAGACTTTCACCTTCTGCATTCTGTCCCTTTCTTCCTCCAAATACTGTATATAAGTGCAATCTTTTTTCCCGGGAAGTATTCTTCCGTATAAATATTCCGTATCTGAATATGGTTCATTTTCCATTCCTCTCATCGCACGAATGGCAATATAGTATTTTCCCGAATCACAGCATACCTTTTCTTCATCAATATAAAATCCAAGATGCGGCAGAAGACGTCTGATACTCTCCCAATCAGACTGAACCTGAAGAATCATAACACGAATTCCTCTCATAACATCCGGATTGTTATTAAGAATGTCACATACGAGCATCCCACCCATACCTGCAATCATAAGGGCATCCGTCTCTCCCGGCTTCAGGCTGTCAAGACCGTCGCTCTGACGGCATTCAATCTTTCCTGTCAATCCGGCTTTTTCAACATTCCTTCGGGCAAT
>CAZGDT010000244.1:0-2315 GCA_964524245.1 uncultured Eubacterium sp.
CGCAGGAATAACGGCATTTGTAGTTGCATTTTTCCGTGCCGACATAGCGGCAGTTCCAGCCGCAATCATCGCATCCCCGCGGTCCGGCGCAAAAATATGCTCCGATCGCGATCTGCAGCTGAGACAGCCTTCCGCGCAGTTCCGGAGGGCACTCTACTTTCGGACGGAAATTCAGGGTCGCAATAAGTGCATCCAGAAGATGCAGCGTGTTCAGTTGAAAGTTTTCTCTTTCCATCGGTTTTACTCCTTGTCTTTAAAATTATTGTATCGCTGCCCATACGAGCGCTGCAACGGCGAGAATCAACGCGGCGAAGCTGAGACGCAGTGACGTCCTGAGATCCTGCATCAATTCGCCGTGCTCATACGTTTCTATGCAAAGGGAGATTGCCTTTGTAATATTCTCCTCGTTCAGGTCGAGTCTTCCCATCGTGAGATTCCGGAAAAGCACAGAAAAGCGTTCCATTGCTTTTTTCAGAGGATGTCTGGTCCGGAGATGTCGCCCACCATATCCTTTGCCGTTGATTTCAATGTATAGGAATATGACATTGCCTCTTCCGTCAAAGACAAGCTCCGGTTTCCGGTCAGTCTTTTCCACCGTCACATCCAGCTGCTTTCGCAAAATCTTTTCCATCGGTTTTACTCCTTGTCTTTAAATTTATTGTTTGCCCGCGCATGTGCGCGAGGATGTGAATTCCATAAGCTCTTCCGGGCGGCACTGCAGAGCCGAAGCGTAACGTTCAGCGGTTTTAATCTGCTGGATGCCTTTTTGCTCCATAATGGAAATATTATTCGGACGAACACCCAGCCTTTCCGCCAGTTCTGTTTGAGATAAAAAGCGGCTCATTCGCATTTTTCGCAGAGCGGTTAAATTCTTTTTCATTTTTCAGTTACATCCTTATGACTTAAGGGATAAAATTAATTAAAAAAAAGTTCTTTGATACAGGATAGAATAAATTTCCAAACCCGGATGTACCCTATTAGTGATAAAAAAATAATGGGCGCCCCAACCATTAAGGTAAATATTCTTTTGATCAAAACCTCTACGCGATCTTCCATAGCAGCCTCCGCTTTGTGATTTACAGAATAATTTATAACGAAAAGAGTAATTGTCAAGTCCTTATGCTTATAAAAATTGAAAAAAATACATGACCGGATATATTATTTATCAATTCTAATTGATAACAGAGGAAAAAATATGACGCTTGACGAACAGGTAAAGCAGGCGTTTTTTACGCTTGTTGAACGAGAAAATGGAAATTTGCGACAGATTGCACTCAAGACAGGAGTTGCTTATGCAATCATTCATCGTCTTTATCGAGGGAAAACCGCATTTGCTAATATGTCTATTCAGACATTAGAAAAACTTTTCCCCTTTCTTCGAGTAAGTTTCTTTGGAGAAGATGCTCATGCTGTAATGGTTCATGGAACAAATAACGGTGCAATCGCTGCTGGAACTGGCGCCAAAGCAACGGTTAACGGACTAAAACCTGCTCTGAAAATTGCAGAACCTGCTTCCCATTCTGTTTCATCAGATGTAATCAACCGGGCATCTTTAGAAAGTCAAATTCTTCATGCAGAAGGATTCAGCAGTGACGAACGGATTAAGTTTCTATTGTTCCTTAAAGATGAAGTGAGGTAAGTAAGATGGCTTTAGTCGTTAATGCACTTCAAAATCTTGGAGCATGGAGTGTTCTCGCTATTTTTATTATTGCAGTAATACGTGGATGTCTTGTATGGCATCATCGCTTTGTGTTATTCGATCAGAATTTACACACTCTTTTACACCGAGTAAATATGGCTGCATTACAGGGAAATTGGAAAGATGCTGCATGGTTATTGAATGAGCAATTGGATTTGCATTCAAGTTCTATGCAGATATTTAATGAAGAGCAACGGCATTTTATCATACGTCAAAAAATATGTGTATTAGAAGCATTAAACTCAAAAGACAAGACAAAAATAGAGAACGCCTTAGTAAATTTCACCGCTGGTTTCACAATATTTTGTAATAAGCCATTCAGGCAAATATATCAATGTCCAATAGAATTTCTTAAAACAATGTTTTGTGTCGTTAGGAAAAATGATTTTTTGAGCGTGAATATCAATAGAAACTGATTTGAATTCTTCCTTCCCCTCTATTATATAGAGGGACCTTTCATCGGGGTTTCTTCTTGTCTGGCGAACCGGTTGCGACATCAAGTCGCGCCGGTTCGTTTCTTTTTTGCTCCCGTGGCAGAGCGGCCAAATGCAGCCAAGGGTGGCACGGTTGGCGGCGCCGCTTGCCGTGTCTCGTCGGTTCGAGTCCGACCGGGAGC
>CAZGDT010000245.1:0-2310 GCA_964524245.1 uncultured Eubacterium sp.
TTTTTCCGTGAAATAGAATTTTCTTCGAATCATTAAGAGCTTGCTTTGAGGGAAGCTTAGCACAAAATCATAATCTTGTCAATATATTTTTTTACAAGCGTCGGGCGACACAAAAAAGCGCCTGACGCCTGTTTGAGGCACACGGTTTCCGCAGGATTTAAGCAACAAAAGAAGCAGCCGTCGGCTGCTCCCCTCTACTTACACATTTTTCACTTTCTTCCTCTTCCGTACAAGCGTGTCATACGATTAATTGTTTCACATAATTCATCTGTCAGTTTTCCCTCATGCAAACGCCATTGCCAGTTCCCCCCCAACGTGGACGGGGTATTAATTCTGGCTGAATTAGGAAGGCATAAATAATCCTGAAGAGGAATAATGCACAAATCGGACACGCTGCCCATAGCCAGACATATCATATCCCGGGTCAGCTTTTTACGACCGGTCCGCTTACTTCGATTCAGGTAACGAAGTGCTACCGATTTATCTTCTTTTGCCAATTCATTCCACCAGCCAAATGTAGTGGAATTGTCATGTGTCCCTGTATAAACCACAGAATTGTGTTCATAGTGGTACGGAAGATAATCACTGTCTTCTCTGGAGTCAAAGGCAAACTGTAAAACCTTCATCCCCGGAAAACCGGAATCCGCCAGCAGCCTGCGTACGGAATCCGTTAAAAATCCCAAATCTTCCGCTATAATCGGAAGCTCACCCAGTTCTTCTGACAAGACCTGAAACAGATCCATTCCGGGACCCGGCTCCCAGTGTCCAAACTCTGCCGTGCGATCCCCGTACGGAATTGCATAATACTCATCAAAACCACGAAAGTGATCAATACGAACCATATCATACCACTGATAACAATTACGGATTCGCGCCAGCCACCAGGCATATCTCTGTTTTTTATGTTCCGGCCAGTCATATAACGGATTCCCCCAAAGCTGCCCGGTAGCAGAAAAAGCATCCGGCGGGCATCCCGCCACACCGACGGGATGTCCCTTTTCATCAAACTGAAACAGCTCCGGATGCGCCCATGTATCTGCGCTGTCCATCGCTACATAAATGGGAATGTCGCCGATAATGAGAATTCCTTTCTGATTCGCATATGTTTTCAGCTGCTTCCACTGACTTGCGAATTCAAATTGAAGAAACTGGTAAAAATTCACATCATCGATAAGCTTATTTCGATACGCCGCCATCGCATCGGGATGACGAAGACGGATATCGTCCTCCCACTCCCGGTAACTTTTCCCGTCATTACTGTCCTTGACCGCCATGAACAAAGCATAATCGGGCAGCCAGTCCGCATTATCCTGCACATATTTGTTGTAATCGGGATTTGATTCGATATTGCTGTTAACATACGCTTTTTTTAGAAGTGGCAGACGTTTCTCGTACAATACATCGTAGCGAATAACAGATTTATCCGTCCCTTCTGCCGCATGAATACATTCTTCTTCGGTCAGATACCCTTTCTTTTTTAATTCGTCAAGCGAAATAAAATAAGGATTTCCGGCAAATGTGGAGAATGACTGATAAGGCGAATCCCCATACCCGGTTGGTCCCATCGGCAGAATCTGCCAATATGTCTGTCCCGCTTTTACAAGCCGGTCTACAAAATCATATGCGTTTCGGTCAAAACAGCCTATTCCATACGGCGAAGGAAGGCTGGCAACCGGCATCAAAATTCCACTGCTTCTTTCCATACACAACTCCATTCCCTGCATTGTCATCCATTATCTGACAATAATGTTTTACTAACTTTCACCTGAAACTTATCAGACCACTTCTCATACGCTTTCTGAAAAGCTTTTGTCCGATTGTCCTGAACCACCTGATTACGGTACTCCTGCTGGAGTTTCGTCGAATCCGGTTCCACACAGCAGGCAATATAGAATCCATCTTTTTCCTCTATCACCCCGGACACCTGCCCCTTCTTTAGTGCAATTACCGCCTGCGCCAGATTCGTCCTGTCATCGCTGCTCCCAACGATACATTCCACTTCATCTGCCTGCGTATTTTCTTTCGCAGCAACATAAAATCCCGATTGCGTATCACCCAGACTCTGCCTGATTTTTTCTATTTCTGCTTTTACGGAAGCTTTGTTTTTATCATCTGCTTTTCGGTAAATCAACTGAACTTTGGCTGCATGCACCTGATCCGCCGTTAATTCCGTTTTTACTTTCCCAATTTCCACATTATACATCTTCTGTACCAGCTTATTCTCTTCAAAAATCTTTGTGATCAGCGCAAGATCCGTTCCATTTTCCGTCCTGTCCTGTTCACTTATTGCTTCATATGCCGTCTTTGCTT
>CAZGDT010000246.1:0-2301 GCA_964524245.1 uncultured Eubacterium sp.
CCTGGTCCGCAATCGCACGCGTAATCGCCTGGCGAATCCACCATGTGGCGTACGTACTGAATTTATATCCTTTACGGTAATCAAATTTTTCTACGGCTTTTATTAACCCAAGATTTCCTTCCTGAATTAAGTCAAGAAAAAGCATGCCGCGCCCTACATAACGTTTTGCAATACTGACAACAAGGCGGAGATTGGCTTCTGCAAGACGTTTCTTCGCCTCCATATCTCCCGCTTCCATCTTCATCGCAAGGTCTTTCTCCTCATCAGCCGTCAATAGCGGAACTTTGCCGATTTCTTTAAGATACATGCGCACGGGATCTTCAATGCTGACACCGTCCGGAACTGCCATTTCAATATTTTCCAGTTCTTCTTCCGTCGGTTCATCATCCACATCCAAAATAATGTCATCATCAGAATCGCCTTCCGGCACCATGGCAACGACACCTTTATTTTCCAGATATTCAAATATTTTTTCTGTTTTTTCGTCATCCAGTTCCACGCCATTTGACGTGAAGACTTTTTCAATGTCGCTAAGCTCCACGACATTATCCTTCTTTTTGCCAATTTCCAGCAGCTCACTCATAATCGTCAGCATCTTCTGCTGTTCATCTTCTACCTTTGTGTTTTCCTTATCCATATTATCCTCCATTTCTGTTGTATCTGACAACCTGCCATTAAAATTCTATCCGTAATGTCTGAAGTTTTTTCTTTTCCTCCATCAGACTCTGCAGTTCTTTCATATCGGTAACATGCCTGCTGCGATATTCCAAACTGTTTTTTTTGATGCTGCGAACCACTTCATTCAAGGCCTTTTGTTGTTCTGCATCCTTACTGATTTCTTTTAATTCTTTATTAAAAAGCCCCGCCACCAGCGTCTGTTCCTCTTTGCTCCGAAACTTGCTGATTATCATTGCCGGTTCTGCTTTTCCAACTGTTTCATATTGCTCATACAGCATCTCCGCCACCTGATGATAAGGTTCATCAACAAAATCTGCTTCACTGATAATACCGTTCGTTTTCTCAAACAACATCGGATCATTACTCAGCCATGTAAGAAATATTCCCTGGCTTTTAGCGATACCGTCTTCCTGTTGTCCGGCACCTTTTAATGAGCGTTCTTTCCGTCGTTTTTCATAATCAATACCAACCATTCCGGCACTGTGATATGCCGTAAGTTTTCGAAAATCCTCCGTTCGGACACCATATTCTCTTGCAAATGCTTCGATGTAATTATTTCTTTCTATCTCATTATCAAAGGTTAAACATTTTTTCGCCACTTCATTCATGAATCTGGTTTTCGACTCCGGATCATTCATGTCATACTCCTTTTGAATATGTTCTACTTCATAAAAGAAGCTTGTCTTTGCCTGCTGAATCCGAATCCGGAATTCATCCGGTGACAGTCCCTTCATAAATTCATCCGGATCTTTATACGGACGCATATCAATTACCTTTACACGTATACCGGCTTCTTTTAACATCGGAATCGCCCGCATGGCTGCTTTTACGCCTGCCCCATCACTGTCATAGCACAGATACACAAGATCCGTATATCGTTTTAACAGAGTGCAATGCTGACTCGTAAAGGCGGTTCCCAACGAAGCAACGGCATTGGTAAAGCCCGCCTGATGCAACGCTATAACATCCATGTACCCTTCGCATATTATAATGCCGTCACTCTGTTTGCCATGAACAAAATTAAGTCCATATAAATTTCTGCTTTTATCAAACACGGGTGTTTCGGGGGAGTTCAAATATTTGGGTTTGGCATCACCCATCACCCTTCCGCCAAAAGCAATCACCCTGTTGTTGCGGTCTAAAATAGGAAACATAACACGATTCCAAAATTTGTCGTAAACACCTCTTTTTTCATCATAAGTAAAAAGTCCCGTTTCCTTCAAAATGTCATCCGTATATCCCCTGCTCTTTATATAACGGTACAATCCTCCTCCATTCTTAGAGGCAAATCCAAGACCAAAACGAACAATGGTGTCTGCTTTCAATTCACGTCCGAGCAGATACTCATAGCCGGCTTTACCGCTTTCACTTTTCAAGCAGGAAAAATAATAATTGGCTGCAAGTTTATTAATTTCTAATATGGCATCCCGCAAATCTCTTCGTCTGCGGTCTTCCCCGGCATTTCCTTTTGACGGCAGTTCCATCCCTGAGCGCTCGGCAAGTTGTTCCAACGTTTCTACAAAAGTCAGATTTTCATATTCCATAAGAAATGTAAAAACATTCCCGCCCGCTCCACAGCCGAAACAATAATACATCTGTTTGCCCGGACTTACGGAAAAAGAA
>CAZGDT010000247.1:0-2295 GCA_964524245.1 uncultured Eubacterium sp.
GAGCTTTCACCAATTCAAAATATTGAAGCTGCAGCTCACGGCTTTTTGCAACCTCTCCATTCAGATAATCCATTACCATATCATGCGTTTCTTCCGGCAGAATATTAGCCAGAACAGAAATCACTCCTTTCCCCCCAAGAGAAAGAACCGGCACAATCTGATCATCATTTCCGGAGTATACATCCACTTTTCCATCTGCCAGACTCATCAATTCTGCTACGCCGGAAATGTCTCCCGTCGCATCTTTTACACCGACAATATTAGGTACCTCATTGCACAAATCCACCACCGTCTGCGGCAATATTTTCGTACCGGTACGACTTGGTACATTGTATAAAATAATGGGAATGGATACTCTTTCCGCAATCGCTTTATAATGTGCCTTCAATCCATTCTGCGTTGCCTTATTATAATAAGGTGTTACCAAAAGAAGTGCATCTGCTCCGCTTTCCTCTGCTTTCACCGAAAGCTCAATTGCTGATTCCGTAGAATTGGAGCCGGTTCCGGCAATTACCGGAATTCTTCCATTCACTACCTCACATGCATACCGGATACATTCCAAATGTTCTTCCTCCGTCAACGTGGAAGCCTCTCCTGTCGTTCCACATATAATAACGGCATCCGTCTTGTGTGAAATCTGATACTCTAAAATTTCTTTGAGTTTTGCATAGTTTACACTTCCATCTTCATTCATAGGCGTAATCAATGCCACGCCTGAACCTGTAAAAACCGCCATCTTCTTCATCCTTTCTATTATTTGCTGTTGGTTTCCTTCGAACCGGTGCTAAAAAAAGGAGCCGGCATACCAGTGCCAACTCCTTTTGTTTCTCAAATCACGAGTAGCACTCCATCATCATGATGACAGTCATATGATTATTCACCATATGCCCAGGAGAACAATGTGCAGGCACTCTTCTCCTTCGGCAGACATTCCTTTCACAAATCCTCATCCATCCTGTCATGTCCGATTTGTTACTGATAAAGTCTGCGCCTCTACTTACATATCTAAGAATATCACTCTTACCATGAGCGGTCAAGTATTTTTTATTCTGTCTCTTCCGGGGAATCTGCCATATCCTCTTCTTCCACAATCACGGAAGCAGCCGTAATTTCTCCGCTTTCTTCTACCCTTTCCAGTTTACTCACTGAAATTTCATAAGCAACCCTGGTCTCATATTCTTCTTCGCCAATTTGCTTTTGATATTCACGACTCTGAATCCTTCCCCATAACTGCACATGTTCCCCTACGTCAAAACCGTCTGCATACCGGGCATTTCTCCCCCAGCAGATACACGGAATATAATCTGATTTTCCATAGGGACGATTGACTGCCATAAGCAAATCAGCAATCTCTCTTCCCAATGGCGTTTTGCGATAAACCGGAGGCTTACATAAATATCCATCCAGGAAAATATAATTTGGTTTTTCTGCTTCCTGCTCCGTTTCATCCATATGTAAATCTCTGACAAACACGGACAACACCAATCGGTTATGGTTTTCTTCATGACGATTGTAAGAACGAAACTGTCCGCTTGCTTCCATATACATTCCACGATAATCTCTGTCCACATCAATGAGTCTCTCCGATACCATCAGCGGAATACGGTCAAAAACCTGACTCAGACGTCTCACGGAAAGATATACCATATAAAACCCTTCACCATACACTTCGTGGCTGAAAGTAAATTCACTTACTACCTCGCCATAAATATTCACCTGATTGTTTCCTAAAATCTTATCTGCCATTTATCATGACCCCCTTTGTTTTTTGTCTGCTTTTATCAAGCATTTTTCTATACATAAATATATATGAGAAAAAATGCATTTTTAGAACAAAAAAATCAAAAGATAAAACTACCACACAAAGTACAGCTTCCTTGTGTGGCAGTTATTGTTTCTCAAATTATATTTAATTATTAATCAGTTTATCCTCACCGTTCCAGCTGTACAGTTTGCGAATTTCTTCACCAACCACTTCCGACGGATGTTCTGCTGCTAACTTTCTCATTGCTTTGAAGTGAACCTGTCCGCCTGCTTCCGACATGTCAAGAAGGAATTCCTTCGCAAAAGTTCCATCCTGAATATCAGAAAGGATCTTCTTCATCGTCTTCTTTGTATCCTCTGTGATGATCTTCGGTCCTGTCACATAATCTCCATATTCTGCTGTATTAGAAATAGAATATCTCATACCTGCAAAACCGCTCTGATAAATAAGATCTACGATCAGCTTCATCTCATGAATACACTCAAAATATGCATTTCTTGGATCATATCCGGCTTCCACAAGGGTCTCAA
>CAZGDT010000248.1:0-2262 GCA_964524245.1 uncultured Eubacterium sp.
AGAAAAAAATGCAGAGAATTTTAATTGTAGATGATAATGAAGATATTCGTGAGGTTTTGGGAACGTATGTGGCAAAAGAGGGATATGAGCCGGTTGTGGCAAAGGACGGATTTGAAGCACTTGACATGTTTCACAAAACGAATCCCGCCGTCATTCTTCTCGATGTTATGATGCCGGGAATGGACGGATACAAAGTGTGTGAAAAAATACGCGCAGAGTCCGATGTCCCGATTATTCTTGTAACAGCGAAAGGTGAGGATTACGAGCGCGTGATGGGGTTGGATATTGGAGCGGATGATTATGTTGTAAAGCCATTTAATGCGAATGAAGTTATGGCGCGGGTGCGGGCCGTGCTGCGCCGCATGGGGCGGTCAGAATCCACGGATGGGAAGAAGATACTAAACATCAGTGACCTCACTGTTAACATAGAAGCCTATACCGTTTATATTGGAGCGGAAAAGCTGCCGATGACGAAAAAAGAAGTGGAGACAATGTGGATTCTGGCAGGAAATCCGAGCAAAGTATTTACAAGAGATAATCTTCTGGATAGTTTGTGGGGACAGGATTATTTTGGAGACAGCAGAACCGTGGATTCACATATCAAGAGATTACGTGCCAAATTGGATAAGGTATCTCACCCGGACTGGGAGATCAAGACAATCTGGGGACTCGGATACAAATTTGAACTGAATGTGTAAGGAGTGTACATGAAAAAAATATTTTGGCGGGTACTTGTATATTTCAGTCTTGTTTTACTCGTATTTACCATTTTGACCGGATTGCTGTTTACCCGTTTTAACAGGACAAACATTGTGGGAGCATACAGACAGCAGTTGGGAGATTTCGCAGAGGGTGTGGCAAAGCGTACTGCTCAGGCAGTCCGGGACAATGAAACGGAAGAATTTTCAGATTATCTTCGTGCAGTCGAGGATCTTGGGAGAATGCAGGATATCGACATATGGATTGTTTCAAAAGAAGATTCCACGCATGCGCTGGATGCCTCGTATACGAATGTTGAACTTGCAGGTATGACAATTCCGGTAGAGACAGAGAATATTTTGAAGAAAGCATTTGACGGCAAGAAAAAAAGTTATAGTGATTATGATGATATTTACGGAGCCGTGATGCTTCATCTTGCCATTCCGATTCGGGACAAAAACGGAGATGTGTCAGGTGCCGTCGTGGCCTCCGGACCGATGGAAATGCAGGAAAACACTGTAATTCAGTATGAAAAATATATGCTGCTTTGTATTGCTTTCGGTGGGATGATGGCATTTGTACTGGCATTCTTTTTTTCAAGACAGCTTGTGAGACCGATTATCCAAATAAAAGAATCGGCACTGATTCTTGCGGCGGGAAACTATGCGCACAAAACGGGGGTTTTGCGCAAAGACGAATTGGGTGAGCTGGCAAAAAGCATGGATACGTTATCGGATAAGCTGGTGGAAGCAGAAGAGTTCCGCGAGGAGTTGGAACAAAGCCGGCGAGATTTTTTCTCTAATGTTTCTCATGAACTTCGTACACCGATTGCCGTTGTAAAAGGATATGCCGATACGCTGGCAGACGGTTATGCGACGGAGCCGGAAAAGCAAAAAGAGTATTTGGAGAGAATTCGAAGTGAATGCGGAAGCATGGAACGTCTGGTTTCCGATTTGCTGATTCTTTCAAGAATGCAAAATCCGGATTATGAATTGAACACGGAAGTTCTCAATGTTATAGCAGTGGCACAGGATGCCATGCGGAGTATGCGCATTCTTATGCAGGAGAAAAACCTGAAGGGAACCGTGAATTATGAAGATGAACGCTCACTGATTGAAGGCGATTATGACCGGATTCGACAGTTGTTCACAGTTCTTCTGCAGAATGCGGTGAAATATTCTTATGAAGGAACGGAAATTGCAGTAAACATAACCAGAGAAGCCGGAAAAATCATAACGGTTATACAGGATTACGGGAGCATGATTCCTGCTGCAGAAAAAGAAGCAGTATTTGAAAAGTTTTATCGTGCCAGCAATCATGGAGAAAAAGAAGGCTCCGGACTGGGACTTGTCGTGGCAAAAAATATCGTAGAACGCCATGGCGGGTGTATCTTTGTCCAAAGCGATGAGAAAAACGGTACGTGCTTCATTATCGAAATTCCTGAAGCAAATTTTATAAAAACAGAAAAAAACGGAAAAAAGTAACGTACACCCCTGTGCTATAATTGTCCAATCAAGTAAAAGGAGGCAATTCATTATGTCAGGAATCAAAAATAAAAAGCGT
>CAZGDT010000249.1:0-2244 GCA_964524245.1 uncultured Eubacterium sp.
ACAGCTGTATCTTGAAAGACTTTTTGTTTTTTGTCACTTTGGTAATTTTCGGCTTTCCGGGAATAATCTGAAAATGTATCGTCTTTTTCCCTTTGTAGTTCCCTTTGCCGCATATCACGGCAGAAGCCTTTCCAAGCAGGATATTGTTCCGGTAAGTAATCGTATAATCTCTGTTTACTTTCAATTTTACGGTGCCGTTCTTTATGACCACTCCCGCTGTTCTCTGTTTACCTGTGTAAACTTTCGTTTTATGATAGCGGTATGTCAGGGATTTCACTGATTTTTTTACAATCTTATAGGATACCTTTTTGGTCCCTTTGTAATTCCCGGCACCTTTTATGGTAACCGTTGCTTTCCCTAAATTTTTATTTTTACTGTAAGTTACTTTATAATCCCGCTTCAACTCAAGTTCATCATCCCCGTCAGTCAGGTAAAAATTATTTTTAATTGCCTTTCCGGTGTACGCATGTGTTTTATTTATGTGTATCATTTTTTTTGTCAATGCCTTCTTTTTTACCGGCACCTTTATGCGGACAACAACCGTACGATACTTATCTGTATCTTCAGGCACGTATTTCGCACGATAACCGGAATTCCCATATACCGGCACAATGGAATCATCTACCCAGGAAAAACGTCCGGTAAGCTTAATGGAAGATAATTTTCTTGTTGGCGAATATGTTGCCGAAGCAATCGTCGGATATGTAATCTCCGGAATCAGTTTCGGAACAAATGTTGCAGATTCCCCTGCGGCATACCCGGAATAGTTCGTCCCCGTCACCTGACAAATCAAGCGGCACCCGATATCATCCTGCGTAATTTTATAAGTCGCCGCTGTTGCTCCGGAAATCAATGTCGCACCATCGACGGTAACCGCTTCGTCCGGGTCATTATCTGCAAACCTGCGAATACGATCCAGTTCATAAACATCGTCATCGTCGTCATCGTCATCTTCGTCGTCATCATCTTCGTCATCATCATCTTCGTCATCATCATCTTCTGCTTCCAAATCATCAGCTTCCGCACCGCCTGTTTCATCCAATACCGACTCAAAACTTTCTGTATCTTCATTTTTCTTAATTCGGTACCACTGATAGGATAAGGTTCCCGGGTCAACAGATTCTAAATTCGGTTTTGCCGTAAGTGTTTCATCTACGGTTACCGAGCCGGTAATTTCCACTTCGCCTGAAATCACTGTTTTATCCGTCACAAAGATCTCACTTTTTTTGACGGCAGATTCATTACCGGCATCATCTGTCATATAACTGTAGATTACATACTCCGTTTCAGCAGCCAGACCGTTAAACGAAAAGCCTGCTGCTTTCACACCGTCAACTCTTCCATAGCCTACAATTCCGTAATGTGAAGCAACTCTTGTTTGGATATAATCGCTTGTAATCCCCGGAGTCGTCCCATCTTCTGCTTCTTTTGCTTCCTCTTCCTCTGCAAGACGCCGCGGAAGAACAACATAATAAAACCTGCCGGGCTCATTTCCCATTATCTGTCCCTCTGCAGAAACATCCGTAGCATTATCCCCACCGCTCAGCGCCGTTATTTCCGGTGAAGTCCAATCTGCATGAACAAAAAGTTTTTTCGGTGTCTGATCGATGGCTTTTCTTGTTGTATCATTCAGATTTGATGATAAATAATACGTAATTTCATTGGTTCCTTCCGTCAAAACAACAGATATCTCTTTGTCCCAAACGGCATCTTCCGCAACACTCTGACTGATTTTGTAACCATCCGGTGCGGATATCACCAATTTATCATCTTTCAATTCTTTGCGTGCCTCTATACTGATCGGAGCCGCAGGCCCCTCTGCCTGCGCCGTTGTATGATATGCCTTGATTTCATAGGTCGGCGCATTTTCTGCCAGTTGATAAACGGGTCCCCGCTCATCCGGTTCCCGCTCATCCGTTAAAACATAGGACTGATTGCCTACTTCTTCCGAAGCAAGGGATATACTCACTCCCTCCGGAAGTTTTTCATCATTCGACACGGCGTAATTCACATCCTGCGTCAACGTCCTTTTCTGACCATAATACTTCCACTGCCCCTCAAATGGTGTAACAATTACGGCACTGCCGGATGTGGCATTTCCCGTTGCGGCACTGCCGGATGTATCTTCATTCACCTTCGCTGTAACACCATTATCGGCCAATCCTGTTAAAAGAGACAGTGCCAGCAAATACGAAAAACTTTTTCTCAGCAGCCGGATTTTCATTTTCTTATCCATTCTAAGTA
>CAZGDT010000250.1:0-2237 GCA_964524245.1 uncultured Eubacterium sp.
AGGAAGAAGGCATTGAATATATGGAATCCTTTATTCCTCTTACGGGTATCGATGAAGAAAATATTATGCTGACTCTTCACGCCAGGCAGGTATCTCATGCAAAAACAGTTACAAAAATTAATCGAAGTACTTTTAAAGACGTTATTAACAGCATGGAATTGGGCAGTGTGATTTATCCCCGCTATATTACATCCGAAGCCATCATTGCTTATGTGCGTGCTAAGAAAAATTCCATGAACAGCAATATTGAAACGCTCTATCATATGTTTGACAATCAGGTGGAAGCCATTGAATTCTGCGTGAATGAACCGTCACAGGTGACGGGTGTTCCCTTAAAAGATCTGGCATTAAAAAGCAATCTTTTGATTTCTTTTATTTATCGCGACGGCATGGTGCATATACCGGGTGGTCAGGACACGATTGAAGTGGGTGACACGGTCATGGTTGTCACGACTCATACCGGTTTTGATGATATTCAGGATATATTAAAATAAGGAGCAAAACAATGAATACAGCCATTATCCGATACATCATCGGACACATATTAAAAATAGAATCTATTTTCATGTTGCTGCCATGTATTGTAGCAGCCATCTATCAGGAACAGGAAGGGTTTTACTATTTACTGATAGCGGTACTCTGCTGTCTCTTTGGCATTCTTATGACAATTCGAAAGCCAAAAAATCAGGTATTTTATCTAAAAGAGGGATGTGTTGCAACTTCTCTGAGCTGGATTGTTCTGAGTCTTTTCGGTTGTCTCCCTTTTATTCTCACAAGAGAGATTCCTTCTTTTACCGATGCTCTTTTTGAAACCATATCCGGCTTTACAACAACCGGAGCCAGTATATTAGGGGATGTTGAAGCATTATCTCACTGCTCTCTTTTTTGGCGCAGTTTCACTCACTGGATTGGCGGCATGGGAGTTCTTGTGTTTTTGTTGGCAATCATCCCTCTTACCGGCGGTTCACACTTCAATCTGATGCGCGCGGAAAGTCCGGGACCGTCTGTAGGCAAACTAGTTCCTAAGGTACGTTCCACGGCCCGTATTTTATATTTAATCTATCTGGTATTGACCATATTGGAAATTCTTTTTCTTCTTGCCGGAAGAATGTCACTTTTTGATTCTCTGTTGACAAGCTTCGGCACGGCAGGTACCGGCGGATTTGGATTCCGAAATGACAGCATGGCCGGGTTTTCACCTTATCTGCAATGGATTGTAACCATTTTCATGATAATATTCGGTATTAATTTTAATGCTTTTTACCTGATTCTCTTCCGTAAGATAAAAAAAGCCCTGCACATGGAAGAAGTCAGATGCTACCTGCTCATTATACTGGGAGCCATTGCCATTATTACTTTTCAGATTATGAATATATCATCCGGCTTTTTTGATGCATTAACAAAGGCATCCTTCCAGGTTGCATCCATTATTACAAGTACCGGATATTCAACAGCGGATTTCAACATGTGGTCTCAGGTTTCCAAAACCATCCTTGTCATGCTGATGTTTGTCGGCGCCTGTGCCGGCAGTACCGGCGGCGGAATAAAAGTTTCCCGTTTCGTAATATTATATAAAACCGTAAAAAAAGAATTAAATTCATACATTCATCCAAAGAGTGTCAAGAAAATTAATTTTGATAAAAAACCAATTGAACACGAAGTTGTTCGTGCAACAAATGTTTACTTTATTACGTTCATGCTAATATTTGCAGCTTCTCTTCTCCTCGTTTCTTTTGAGGGACGTGATTTAGTCACAAACTTTACGGCAGTTATTACGACATTAAATAATATAGGACCGGGATTGGAGTTGGTCGGCCCCTCCCGCAATTTTGGATTATTATCACCTTTTTCAAAGTATGTTCTGATGTTTGATATGCTTGCAGGAAGATTGGAGCTGTTCCCATTACTTCTCCTGTTTCATCCTGCACTGTGGAAAGATTTTATTACAGGACGTAAACATTATAAAATTCACAAGGAATAAAAAAACGGAGTGACCAGCATTTGGTCACTCCTTATCACTTTTAAATAACGATATTTCACTGTTTTTAGAACTTACCGGCATCGGCTGCTTCCTGAATGGAAACGGCTACAGCAACGGTCATACCAACCATCGGGTTGTTACCGGCACCAATAAGTCCCATCATCTCTACGTGAGCCGGAACAGATGAAGAACCGGCAAACTGTGCATCACTGTGCATACGTCCCAATGTATCTGTCATACCATAGGATGCAGGACC
>CAZGDT010000251.1:0-2220 GCA_964524245.1 uncultured Eubacterium sp.
TTTAATCTGTGGCTTAGCACTATATTTTATTGTTCAACTCTCAAAGTCAGGTATTGTGTCCTATCATACCATAAAACTTTACAGCTGACAAGACAGAAAAAATATTATCAAATATAGAATCGACGGAAGAAAAAGGGAAAGGACGACCGGTAATCCGATCGCCCTTTTGAAAGAGGAGTTTTATGAAAAAATATCAAAAATGTGAAACTGGCATTTGTTATATAAGTTGCTTCTTTGTCTCAACTTATGACCCAAGTATAAAAGAGAAATGTGACGAAGCTGTGTTCAAAATTCATATAATTTGTGAACAGTTTGTGAAAAGGGAAACAATAATTCAACACATTTATTACACTTTAATTTTTAATGAATAAATGGTAAAATGGAGACAGATGTTTCGGGAAAGAAGGTATGGATACGTGAAGTATGATATAGAAGAAATACAGGAGAAAATTCACATTGGACAAATTGAAGGCATGGGAATCCGTCTGGAAGAAGATATTTGCAGGATATTGAACAGGGCAGGAATTTATTTTCGTGTTTTCAGTCGTGCCAAAACACCGTTTTCCATTGCGCACAAATTGGAAAAAACGGGCTATGGATTTGGTGAAAATGAGAAAAAAATGCAGGATTTACTCGGACTTCGGGTTGTCTGTTATTATCAGGACGATATTGAGATTGTCAGAACAATTTTGGAGAAAACGTTTCGACAGGTGGGGAATTGGGTTCGCTCGGATAATACGGAGGAAGAGTTTAAGGCTTCAAAGCTTAATGGAGTTTTTTGGATTCCGGAGGAGTACCGGCGGACTTATAACGGTGATATAACATTTCTTCCGATTGACGCTACATTTGAAGTACAGCTTCGTACAATCTCATTTGAAGGATGGCATGAAATTGAACATGACATGCGTTACAAATCTCCTTATGGGGATGAGTTTTGGAAGAATAACGAAGACTTATCCCGTACGCTGAATTGTGTGCTTGCAAATTTGGAACTGTGCGACTGGTCGACATTGAATGTTTTTGATAAGCTGGCATACTACCACTATACACAGGGAAATTGGGAAATGATGATGAAAGGGAAATTTCGCCTGCGCTTTGACAGCCATCATTTGTCGCAGGAATTGTGTGACTTTCTGGATGCGAACAGGGAGGCAGCATATTGTCTGTACCGGTGTTCACGCCCGGAAGCACTTTTTGCGCTGCTGAGAGACGGCTATCATGATGCTGTCACATATGATTTGCTGGTAAAAGTAATTAATGATTCAGTTGCCGATTACGATAAGAAAATAAAAAATAAGTTATCGAAGTTATGTCATGAGATATGTGGAAAAGAGAAGACCATGCGAAGCGAGCGGCTGGAATTGAATCCTTTGGAAGTGACACCGTCTTTCCAACTAAGTGTCAATTTGCTGCACGACCCATATAAAGATGTCGGTCAGGAATTTTTATCTGCCGTAAAACTGATTGCCGGGTGGGCACAGGGGCGCTTTCGTAATATCACGGAGGGTATTCCTGACACACCTGTCGATTATGAATTTCACGAGGCGGGTTATAATCTGCAGATACTCGGAAATTTCAGCCTCGGATTTTATAAACTTTCGCTTGACTACGTGGACGTAGAACACAAAGGAGTAGTGTGGCGCACGAAAGTAAGTCTTGAGCGGAGTGAGAGAATTCGAATGAAGGTGGATTGCGATTATTGCCATACGCCTGACCGTCTGATACGCGACAGTTTTACGAAGCCGCGGTTTGTTGATGAGATATTTCGCAGGATTGGATATGAGGATGTGATTCCCATGTCGCTGAAGCCGCACGCGATAGAAAAAATGAAAGAAATAGAGGAGCTCAGCCGATTTATCAATAATGATAATCGGAGTCTTCCCGTTATTCTGGCAGTGGAGGAGGAAGATCCGGAACGTCAGATTAATATTAACCGGCTGGCAGAGACGATAGGAACGTATGCCCATGTATTTCTGGTCAGTAAGAGGGCGATTCCCATGCTGGTAAGCACTTCGGATTTTACGCCGGAAGAACTGAACGGAGCCGTTTGGGTGACATTCCCCAATGGAGAGGTTAAATTTTATACAAGGGAGAAAATTGCAGACAGCCGTTTTGATTATAATAAATATGCATTTGATCCGGGCAATGTATATGAAAAAGCGTTCCGGCATAAACTGGTGAGGCTGATTAAAGAAAAAAACTGCTGATGCGGTCGAAAGA
>CAZGDT010000252.1:0-2218 GCA_964524245.1 uncultured Eubacterium sp.
ACATGTCCAGTCATAGTATTTTCCCTTTTCGATATACGGTGACAATGGCAAAAAATCTGCAATATCATTTTGCATCATCACATAACACATCCTCACCTGATCCTTCTCATGGTAGATCAGATATGGTATGCCATCACCGTGTATCTGTAACGATTTCGCATACTCATTCAAATAGTAAATATCCCAATCAGGAAAACTTTTCACGATCATATTCCACTTTGCTTTATCTTCTATCCGTATCAGTTCCATACTATCTGCTCCATTTCATTTCTGTCAGTAATTATTCAGTACCTTCATAATTATGATTTGTAAACCATTAAAAATCTGCTCCGCAGATGGGTTTGCTCACTCCTGTATCATGGTTTTCACATATTTCTGTATTGTTTTCACCAGATACTCCATATGTACACGATCATATCTCTGATCGACCGGCAGCGAAAGAATATATGAAAAAATCGCATTTGCCCCTTCATCATTCTCCAGCAGCGTCCCTTCTAACGGCCAATGCACTGCACAATAAACCTGCTTTTCCATTAAATATCTCCGAAATGCATCACGATCCTCTACATAAACAGGATATGCCAAAGGAACGAAATCCATTGTCTGATAGACACTTCCTATCTTATCATTTACCGCCTGATCATTTTCAATATTTTCATTTAACTGTCTATAATTGTCCCTTCTTCGTTCTGACATTTCAGAAATCGATATACATTCCAGTATACTCCTCGAAATATCTGAAAGCAAGAATACCTGCTTCTGATCATCCAATTCTTTTTCCGCATCCGTAAAAATCTTCCGGTATACCAGATTACACGGTATATTTTCTCGGATATACCATTTTTTCAGCACCATTGCTTCTAATACCGCAGACGGATTCTTCTTTTCATATGAACCGATAACCTTTCTATCCAGTTCATGTTTTGTATAAAGAACACCGCCATCCGGTATCGGAAACCACTTTCTTAAGCTGGCTATGCAATAATCTCCGATCGTGCATGGATTGCTAAACAGACTGTGCGTTGTATCTTCAATGATCCAAAACCGGTACTGCTCCCTTTTTTCTGCCAGAAATTTAAGGCACTTTTCCTCCTGAAGCTTTCCGAAATAATGCATCAGATAAACTGCCTTTACATCCGGATTCAGTTTTTGCTCCAGATCCTGCAGATCGATACTGAAATCCTTATTAATACGATAAAAAACAATGGAACAATCCTTATATCGGTCTATTACTGAGCCACATATGTAGGCAGGCAGGAGCACTGTTCCTTTTTCTAATTTCAGCATAGAACGCAAAATAGTGGACGCACTACGCCCACTATCTGTATAAATACTATGGTACTTTCTCAAATAATGAAAAATATGATCCTTTTTGCATGTCAGGTTCGAAAAATCTATTTCAAAATTACTTCCAAGCTCCATTTCTCCATCCTTTATTCCGCTTCTTTCAATCCGTATTCTATCAGCAGCCTGTTCCAGTATTCCTTTAATAATATGCTGTTGTCCAAATACGTCTCACACATTTTAATACCATTCTTTATGATGGCATTTGTCTCATCATACTGACTGTCAAACTCTTCCGCGATCGCATCAAATACCTCGTATTCTTCCTTATTGCCCCACAGTTCCAAAAGCGCTATTTCATCTGACTCATTAAATACTTTTGTGATCTCGCTTGTCTTAGAAACCAGTCTCTGATACTCTTTTGTATGGTTCTTTCCTTTGCGGTTCAACATATCTAACTGCCGGTACATCCTGATCACAGACTTCAACTTACTTTCCCATACATCCAGCCGTTCTTCCAATTTCAAATAATAATCAAAAATTTCTTCCTGCTCTTCTTTGGTAAATGTCGTCTCTTTCACCTGCAATATTTCATCGAACGGCATCTGCTCCTTCCCTTCGCAGTACTCCTGTATGACATCCGCCAGCTTCCGTACCTCTGCCCCTTTAATCTTCGCACCGCCCTCTGTCGCATTGATGATCTTCACTTCGCCCTTTGCTGCCTGCTGTTCAAACCATCTGCGGTAAGCATCCATATTCGCTTCCGTCAGAACCGTACCACCGTCATTGGCTTCCACCGGAAAATATCTCGCATCCTGCTCATTGATCTCATTATCCAGACAGTTCTCATAAACTGCCGCATCAGCATGGATCTTACCATTCGGATATGCCAGATCCTGCCCCACTAATATTATCGTCTGAAATCCTAATAACT
>CAZGDT010000253.1:0-2212 GCA_964524245.1 uncultured Eubacterium sp.
TATTTTTCCCTTCCGTCAGTTCTCCGACACTGACAACCACTTTATTCTCCGCCGGAATCCCATATTCTTCCCGCAGATTATAGCCCGGAGTCCCCGGTAAAATCGGCTTCATTCCCACTCCCGGTATATACACGGATTCGCCACGCACCGGGAATTTGCCTGCGCGTGTATAATCTTCCTGATTAATTAAAAGCAGATAATCCGTATATTTTGCACAATATTTTTCTGCCGGATAATACTTCCAATTTCCCAGAGGTGCTCCGGTAAAAAAATGAAATCCGTGTGCCGTATAAATTACAGGTACATGCCGTCCTGTCTGCTTTCTGACTTTTTCTGCCGCCATTCTCGTGAGAATCCCGGTCATTGGCATATGGCAGTGAATAAGGTCAAACTTCTCTTCAAGCATCAGCTGCACCAAAGCCTTGTAACAGATTCTTACATCGCGGGAAAATGGCGAACGTCCGAATGGAATCGGGTGCCTTTTTATTCCTGTTCCCATCAGTCTGGCATTGTCTTTTCCGTACACGACAACATCATAATTCGCCGCATAATGAATCTCATATCCCATCTCCTGCAATATTTTTACATTGTTCATCTCAAACTGCGGGAGAAAACCACTGACACGGGTTACAATCAATGCTTTTTTACTCACGATTCCGCTCCTCTCTGGACGTATACTCCTGAATCTTCCGTTCGACATCTTCATTACCTTCCGTGTGTTCCTTCAGCCCCGTTGTCTGATCGGTGTCAACTCCCTCTGTCGAATCTTTTTTTAGAACGGTTTTTACCGTCATAAGAATCAGTTTCAAATCCATCCACAGAGAGTAATTCTCGATATAAAACAAATCAAGCTTCAATTTGTCATATGGAACCGTATTATATTTCCCATATATCTGTGCAAATCCGGTCACGCCCGCTTTTACACGGGTACGAAAAATGAACTCCGGCATTTCCTTTTGATATTCCGCAATAATTTCCGGCCGTTCCGGTCTTGGTCCGACCAGTGACATGTCTCCGCAAAGCACATTAAAAAGCTGTGGAAGCTCATCAAGACGAACAGCACGCAAAAATCGTCCTACCGGTGTAATCCTCTCATCATGTTCTTTGGCAAGAACAGCCTCTCCTGACTTTTCAGCATCCACAATCATACTCCGAAATTTCAAAATTGAAAATTCACGATTGTCCTTTGTGCATCGCACCTGTTTGTAAAAAACAGGTCCTCCGTCAGAACATTTAATCACAAGCGCCACCAAAAGCAAAATCGGTGACAATATAATCGTCAATGGCACGGCAATCAGCAAATCCACCGTTCTTTTCCAAAATCTCTGATCAAAGCTCAACGAATATCCCTTAGACAACAAAAACGGGGTGTCAAACACGTGAATTTCGTCGCCACCCATCAGAATGATATCGGAAATTTTCGGCATAACATAAGCCCGAATGCCATTCCCGTAACAGTATTTCAAAATTTCATTTCTCGTTTCTGCCGCAATATCGCCAATCAACACCGCCTGATAATCTTTCACCGTTTCAGCAATGCGGTTAATTCCGGCATTTGCGTCGATTGCTCCGTAAATCGCATATTTATCGCGTCTTGTCTCCAGCTTGTCTACCAGTTCGGACGCCGGTCTGTCCCCGTAAATCAAAAGAATCTTCCACGGCTGAAAAATACGGTTATAAAATCTTCTTGCCAGTACCGTCCAAACGACTGCAATCACACAATCAATCAGCTGCATCAGAAGCATGTATCCCGGGTTGACAAGTCCAAATGCAAGCAGACAAATCACGAAGTACATTACAATATTCGCCAAAAAAGTTGCCAAAAATTGTGACAGCACCACTTCCATCCGCCGCAGCTGGCCAATCCTGAGTGCCCCATACATTGTTGAGAAAAAATATACTAAAATCGCATAAAGCCCAATCAGAGCCCAGTTACCTTTGCGGTAAAAATGAAAAAAATACATCGTATCCCAATATACATAATACCAGAAATACGCAAATACCGTCGCCGTCAATGCTACACTTATTAAGGAAAAGAAAAACAAAATTGTTTTCTTATATGGGTCATAATTTTTGTTCATGACAACTCCTTCTATAACTTCTAATTAAAGCCGTAAATTCTCTGCGACATACTATATCCCCAAACGACAATTTTTCTCCCGGCTTTACTTCGGAACTGCATCGGCTTGCTCAATGCCATTTTATTAATCAT
>CAZGDT010000254.1:0-2179 GCA_964524245.1 uncultured Eubacterium sp.
TTTGCAGGAACGGCAGGGTGGAGATAGAAATATCAGGAAACAAAAAGCAGGTTGGAATTCATGAAATCCACATGGAAGAGGATGCCGGAAAACTTATTCATGATGAACAAACGGGAGTTTCGCTGATTGATTATAATCGTTCCGGAGTTCCTCTGATTGAGATTGTATCAGAACCGGATATGAGAAACGCAGATGAGGTAATTGCTTTTTTGGAAAAACTTCGTACTACGATTCAATATCTGGAAGCTTCCGACTGCCGTTTGAATGAAGGTTCCATGCGGGTGGATGTTAATTTGTCCGTTTGCGAACGTGGAGCGTCGGAATTTGGCACACGTACGGAAATGAAGAACTTAAATTCCATGAAGGCGATTGCCCGCGCCATAGATGGAGAACGCACGCGTCAGATTGCAATTTTGGAAAGCGGGAAGGAAGTCGTACAGGAAACAAGACGCTGGGATGATAAAGAGGGATGTTCGTACTCCATGCGCTCAAAGGAAGATGCAAAAGATTATCGTTATTTTCCGGATCCGGATTTGCCTCCGATTGTTATTTCAGATGAATGGATTCACAGAGTGAAATCATGTGAACCGGAATTCCGGGAGATGAAAATGCTGAGGTATAAAAAGGAGTTTTCTCTTCCCGACTACGATATTTCGCTTTTGACGGAAAGTAAAAAGATGGCAGATGTTTTTGAACAGACGGTAGGAATCTGTCACAATCCCAAAAAGGTGGCGAACTGGCTTATGGGAGAAACTATGTGGCTTTTGAGAGAGAAAGAAAAACAGCCGGAAGATATTCTGTTTACGCCGGAACATCTGGCTAAGCTGATTGAACTGGTGGAGCAGGGAACTGTCAATTCTACCGTGGCAAAGGAAGTGTTCGAAGTTGTTTTTGAAAAGGATATTGACCCGGAACAATATATTTTGGAACACGGTCTTGGAACAGTCAGGGAAGAAAGGAAAATCCGGGAAACGGTAGAAAAGGTTGTTCTGGATAATCCGAAATCGGTGGAGGATTACCGCTCAGGGAAGAAGAAAGCGATTGGCTTTTTGGTCGGGCAGACGATGAAAGCAACGCAGGGGAAGGCTGACCCGGCAGTTGTGAGACGGATTTTGGAGGGAATTTTGGATGTTACATAAGAAATACTGACCTGAAAGGGCAGATGCAGTGGATTATATGTAAGGAGAAATAACGAAATCATGAAAGAATTGTGGGATGTATATGATAAAAACAGAAACAAAACCGGCAAGATTATAAAACGAGGCACCTGTATGGCAGAAGATGAGTACCATCTGGTAGTACAGATATGGATAAAAAATGCCGATAACAAGTGGCTGATTTCTAAGCGTGCGCCACATAAAAGCCATGGACTAAAATGGGAACCAACGGGTGGTTCCGTGGTTGCCGGAGAGACCAGCATACAGGGCGCATTGCGCGAAGTAAAAGAGGAAGTTGGAATTTCCCTTTCGCCAAAGCAGGGGTATTTGTTTAAATCTTTTCGCCGTGAGAAGGTTACCTGGACAAATCCCGGCTTTTTAGACGTCTGGGTCTTTAAAAATAATACCCCCGCCGAAGATATTATTTTGCAGAAAGAAGAAGTCATAGACGCAAAGTGGGCAACGGAAGAAGAAATTTCATTCTGTTCAAAAAAGCCATAACATCTATTTTTCTTGGCAGTTCCATCCATCTGTTGCAATTATACTTGCTCACAAATATGCTATCCAATCCATTCTTCTGTATTTCGCAAAAGACCTGATCCAATAGTTTATCAAATGTTTTGTCCTGTTTTTCCATTCCGTTTCCAATCAGATACATTTTTCTTACAATAAATGCAATGGCATTTAACTGCATTTGTGATGATACATTGTATAAACGATTTGCATTTATGATTTCACTTCCCACATCGACAATCCCCAAATCACTTACCTGCAGAATCCCTTCAAATTGTTTTTCGACAGAAGCGGAAAAAGTTTTTTTCTTTTGAAACATCTGCGGAAAATCAACTTGGGGTTCAACTTTTTCAATTCCAAACTTTGCCCCTGAATCAATTGCCTCTACTACATTTGCCGCCTGCGAGGTTGAACCGGAAGCATAATCTGTCACAAAATTCTTTTCATCCATATTAGGTATTTTCACAAAAATAGAAATATCCGTTCCCCGGACAGTTCTGCCATCTTCT
>CAZGDT010000255.1:0-828 GCA_964524245.1 uncultured Eubacterium sp.
TTGGATTAAAGGCATCCGCGTGAAGGCGGCTTAAAAAATGGGGAAACTCAAATAAAAAAAGTTGTTGACATAAGCAAGTATTTTTGTTATCATATTATTCGCTGACAGTGTTTTGCGTCAGCGAATAATGTGCGGAGTTGCTGGAATTGGCAGACAGGCATGACTAAGGATCATGTGCTCGCAGAGCGTGTGGGTTCAAGTCCCATACTCCGCATTATCAGAAAAAAAGACAGGCAGGAAAGAGACGTTGGATGCGTCTCTTTTTCTCTTTACAGAGTCATTTTATTGTGATAAACTTCACTTAACTTCCTGATATATCAGTTATGTTCGGGAAATAAAAAAGTGCCCATTAACATAGGGGTGAAAGTATGGAGGTTATGAAATGAAACGAACAATTTCCGTTTTTCTTTCTGTCATGATTGTATTGTCGCTGTGTGGCATATCAGGGACGGAAAAGCCGGTTCGGGCAGAAAAAAAAGAGAATACGAAGAAAATCATCGTTATTGATGCGGGACATCAGACGCACGCCATGAGTGCGACGGAACCGATTGGCCCGGGGGCAGGTCAGAGAAAAGCCAAGGTGACCGGCGGTGCAAGCGGCTGTTCAACGCGTCTTCCGGAGTACAAGCTGAATCTTCAGGTAGCAAAAAAACTGAAGAAAGAGTTGGAAAAGCGGGGGTACAAAGTTGTTATGTGCCGCACGAAAAATAACGTAAGAATGTCAAATGCAGAACGGGCAAAGATTGCGAACAAAAACAATGCGGATGCTTTTATTCGGATTCATGCCAATAGTGCTTCAAACTCGAGTGTCAGAGGGGCTCTTACGAT
>CAZGDT010000255.1:838-2178 GCA_964524245.1 uncultured Eubacterium sp.
GCGCCGGCAGCGTCCAATCCATATATGACCAAAAAGAACAGGAGAGCCAGTCAGAACCTGTCAAAGAAAGTGCTGAAAGCAATGTGCAAAGCAACGGGAGCGAAAAATCGTGGTGTGATGTATACGAACAGTATGACGGGGATTAACTGGTGTAAGGTTCCGGTAACCATTGTGGAGATGGGATTCATGAGCAATCCTTCTGAAGACCGCAAGATGGCATCTGCCTCTTATCAAAAGAAAATTGTTAAAGGAATAGCGAATGGTATTGATAAATATTTATTATAGAAAGGCGGGATTGATATGAACAAAGTTATTACGATTACAAGGCAGTTTGGAAGTGGTGGGAGAGAGATCGGGAAAAAGCTGGCGGAAGCATATGGGATTCCTTTCTATGACAATGAAATCATTTCGCGTGCGGCAAAGGATACCGGCTTTGCGGAAGCTGCATTTGAACGTGCCGAAGATAAAGCAAGTAACAGTTTGCTTTATTCTATTGCCATGGGTATGAATGTATTTTCCAGCCAGGAAGTCGGTTTTTCCGGTTTATCGCTTGATGACCGCATTTTTCTGGCACAATCCAAAGTGATTCGGGATGTGGCAGCAAAGGGGGCTTGTGTTATTGTCGGCAAATGTGCAGATTATATATTGAAAGACAGGGAAAATACAATCAATCTCTTTATCGGTGCCACGTTGGATTTTCGCATTCGGCGTGCCGTTGAAATTGAGGGAATACCGGAGGCCAAGTCGGCAGAAACTGTAATGAAAAAAGACAAAAGCAGAGCTAATTATTACAAATATCATTCCGGTGAACGCTGGGACAACGTCTTAAATTACGATATGGCGATTCGCAGTGATTTGTGTGGGATTGATGGAACGGTCGCATGCCTGAAGGCATATCTTGACCAAATGTGACAGACGAGACATAAAAGGAGTATACAGACATGAGTAAAAAGATTCGAACGAGATATGCACCCAGTCCGACAGGAAAAATGCACGTCGGGAATCTGCGGACAGCACTATATGAATATTTGATTGCAAAACATGAGGGGGGCGATTTTATCCTTCGTGTGGAGGATACGGATCAGGAGCGCTATGTAGAAGGTGCACTGGATTTAATTTACAAAACATTGGAACAGGCCGGTCTGAGCCATGATGAAGGGCCGGATAAAGAAGGAGAATGCGGTCCCTACGTGCAGAGTGAACGCGTAAAGACGGGAATTTATCTGGAATATGCTAAAAAACTTGTGGAAAAAGGAGAGGCATACTATTGTTTCTGCTCGAAGGAACGGTTGCAAAAACTTCATGATGATGCAGAAGCACGAGGTGAAAAAGCAGCGAAA
>CAZGDT010000256.1:0-2169 GCA_964524245.1 uncultured Eubacterium sp.
TTAAAGGGAAAGACGAAGGATAAAACGGTTGTTTTGTACCTGAAAGGAATAAATTCCGCCGTATTTTTCGACAATGGCGCAGATACTTTGTACACCGATACCGTGCCCGATTTCATGAGATATGGGAATGCCGTTTTCAAAGGAAACCATTTCGCCATGGCAGGGGTTTTCCATCTGCAGAAAGAGACGGTCTGCTTTGAGATAAAAGCGGACATCAATAATGCATATTTCACCCGCCGAAGCAAAGGGGAGGGAAGCATAAATGGCGTTTTCAAGCGCATTAGAGAGCAGGACGCACAGGTCACTGTCTGATAGCCTGATGACGGCAGGGAGCGTCCCGCTTATATGCAGGGATATACCGTCCTTTTTTGCGCGTCCCGCAAAGGCAGAGAGGATAAGATTGGCGGTTTCGTTTTCACAATACCGGCGAACCTTCTGCTGTTCCATTTCCCTGCAGATTTCATCAATGTAAGACAGTGCTTTTTCTTTTTGATTGTTTTCAATACAGACAGAGACATACTGCAGATGATGACGCATATCATGGCGATATCGGGTGGCCATTGACTGGGATTCACGCAGGGCGCTGATTTCGCGGACGGCCTGATTTAACTGAATACCCAGACTTTTTTGTGCCTGTTTAAGCTGATTCTGTGTGTGTTCCCTGCCGGAGTGATACAACAAAAAGATAAGGTAGGCGGCACAGTACACAAAAGGCATAAATTCCACGACTACAGGATCGCCGCCGGTAAGAAGTCTGGTGTAAACATTGGTCAGATAATCAAAGACATAATAAAGTGCAGGAATGAATCCAAACTGACACTGTAATCGTACGGAATAATCGGAAAGACGGCGTACGACAGGCGAAGCAAAGTGCAGCAAAAGTATCAGCAGTGGAAGAGTCAGAAGAAGTTCCGCGATGTACTGTGTTGTCATTCCGCCCGATAACAGGGCTGTGACAAAAAGTGCAATCCATCGTCTCAGCTGGCAGCACAGATAGGCAGAAAGAATGGAAAAAAAAGGCCACAGGAGTTTTCCGGTCAGAAAATACAGGAGAAAGAGAAGGGGAAGATGGACGATTAGGGGGTAGATCCGCCGTATAAAATCCGGATCGCGAAAAAAGTATATCATTCCCTGAAAAAGGCAGAGAAAGGCAATGCCGGTCATAAGAAAAAATCGTTTCCGGCGTGTGTCAAAAGCTCCGCAAAAAGAGGCAGAGAGTATCCCGCCCAAAAAACTTACGGCAATGTTGTTCAAAAGAGAAAGTATCATATGGTCACCTGCTTATCTAAAAACGCATATTCCAAAAATGCATTTTTAATGTCATTATATTTTCCGCGTGGAATCGGTATTTCTGCCTGATCGGACATTATGACGGCGCGGTAGGAGAGGTTTTGCACATATTCCAGATTTATCAGATAGGAACGGTGCGGGCGCAGAAATTTTCCATAGGGAGTCAGCTGTTTTTCCAGTTCGCTCAGACTGCCGTTGGATTCCGGCACCATGCCGGATGCCAGATGAAGAAAAAGTGTCCTGTGAATTACTTCGCAGTATGCTAACTCGGAAGGCAGGATTCGCATAATTCCATTTTTGCAGTGCAGGATCAGGCTGTCTGCCCGTTCTTTCCGGCATTGTGAAAGCACATTATCCATCAGATGAAAAAAACTTTCCATGCAGACAGGCTTCATCTGGTAGTAAAAGGCATTTACCGTATAGGACTGGACGGCAAATTCGGTGGAGGAAGTCAGAAAAATAATTTTTACATCCTTGTCATAATGACGGATTTCTTCGGCGGTATGAATCCCATTTTCCCCCGGCATCAGAATATCCAGAAACAAAATGTCAAATCGCACACCCCGTTCAATTTCCGTCATGAGATCAAGCGGACTGTGGAATATATAATCGTTTATATCTGCTCCGTGCTGCGCGCGGTAAAGAGTGAGCAGGTCATGAAGGCTGTTTAATACAGAGTGGTCATCATCGCAAAAGGCAATTTTTATCATGTCACGCTTCCTTCCCCGGTAAATAATCAGAAAATATATCTTTATTATACAAAATCAAGGGAAAAATGCAAGACGGTCCGGTTCCGGTAATTTGTCTGATTGTTTGTTTTATTCTGACTGTCGATTGAATACATTTTTGGTTTGATTCAGACACGGAGTATCTCCGGGG
>CAZGDT010000257.1:0-2163 GCA_964524245.1 uncultured Eubacterium sp.
GAAACTGAAAGGGGTGAATCAGGCAAAATCTTTTTCAGGAGCTTCAAAGGTGAAAGTCAGGTTAGAAAAAACAAATTGGACAGGAATTAATGGCGCCAGTGACGAACCGGATTTTATTTATGAAAAGATTTGCGAATTAGACGGGGGAAGGAAATCTTGCCATTTGCGTAGAGGATACGGTTTCCACGGAAGGTTACCATATTACGGTGACACAGGCAGCGGAGGAACAAAAGACCGGAGTGCTCGAAGAAGGACCGTGGAAATCATTATATGAAGCAGAGGACGGGACCATTTCCGGAAAGGCAAAGGTGCAGGGAAAAAGCAGTAAATACGCCTGCTCAGGAACGGGACAGATATTATTTAAGGCAGCAGGGGATTGTGTCACGATGTCAGTAGAAGTTCCGGAAGAAGGATTTTATAAAGTTGATACCGTGTACGGAGCAGCGACTGGAAATTCCACCGGAAACACCGCAAATAACAATCCCAAAAATGCCAAAGCTGTTTTCTGTTTGGATGGAATGGAAAAATGGGACATGGTTCTGCAGAACACATTGAGCTGGTATATGTCCGGAATGCATACGGGATATCAGTACATGAGAAAAGGAAAGCATGAAATTACCATTCGGGCAGACAAAGCGGATGGACTGGCTTCTATCGACTGTCTGTATCTGACCTGGGTCGGAAAAGAGGGAACTGACGTAAATAAAAGAAAATATGAAAAGAAACAGGAAGCGGAATTGAGTGATTTTAATGTTCTGGGAGAACAGACATCTTCGATGGTAACGACGGAAACAAAAAGAAAAGGATATTCCGGTTCCGGTTATGTGGAAGGACTGACGACAGCGGTTTCTGAAGGTGGAGGAATACGTTTTTATTCCTGCGTAAATGAGAATGGTATCTATGGCATAAAAGTGCGATATGCATCAGATGACAAAGGAAGCATCGGATGTTATCTTGGCAATACGGCACTCTCTCTCGATAATAAATTAAAAGACATTGTTGTGGAAAATACAGAAGGTGAGTGGGAAGAAACGATTATTTATGCTTATTTGCAGCAGGGAATGAATATTCTGGATTTTGATGCATCAAAGGAAACGATTGCGCTGGATTCCGTAACCGTTTCCAAAAAAGAATCCGGTACAAACACGACAAGCATTGAGGCAGAAGATTGTCAGTTGGAAGGTGACACGAAAGTAAAAGAAAATACGTATGCGTCCGGTGGCAAATATGTGGCCGGTATACCGGCAGACAGCAAAAAGAAGAATTGTCTGAAGATAAAATATCAGGCAAAGGAAGCAGGTATTTATCAGATGACGGTATATCAATCGAATGCAGAACTCTTCGGTAATCATTCCTATAATGCACAAATGGTAGACCGTTATGTGACAATGGAAGTGAATGGAGGAAAGCCGCACTGTGTTTATTTCCGCAACAGTTACAGTGACGAATCTTTCCGGACGAAAGTAATTTCATTGGAATTGAAGGAAGGGGAAAATGAAATCCTTATTTATAATGATGACAGTCGAACTTTGAAAAATGGATTGGGCGGAATCAATACATGTGAGAACTATACGCCAAACTTAGATAAATTTGAAATTACAAAGCGCCTGGTTGAGGTGGCAACGCTGGCAGACCCTGAGGTGCCGGAAAAGGATTTGTCTACACCGATACCGACGGCAGTGCCTGCTGCAACGCCGGCCGATACTCCAAAAGCGACGAATAAAACAGAGCCGGGAGTGACAGCGTCTTCAACCGCAAAAGGGTTGAAGAAAGGGCAGAAAATTGTGAAAGGCGGCATAACCTATCAGGTTGTTAACGCATCCCGAAAGGAAGTGTCGGCAGTGAAGGCGAAAAAGAAGAAAAAGACAGTGATTCCGGCTACGGTAAAAATCAATGGAACAAAGTACAAAGTTACGGAAATAAAAAATAATATATTTGCAGCAAACAAAAAGATAAAATCAGTAACGATAGGGAAGAACGTAGTAAAAATCGGGAAAAAAGCATTTTCCGGTATCCCGGAAAAATCGGTTCTGAAACTGCCAAAGGGGAAGAAAAAGATATATAAGAAGATGTTTGCCAAAGCAGGACTTAAAAAGGCGGTATTAAAGTAAAAAAAGTTGTTGACATAAGCAAGTATTTTTGTTATCATATTATTCGCTGACA
>CAZGDT010000258.1:0-2146 GCA_964524245.1 uncultured Eubacterium sp.
CCGATATCCTCACGTTCGTCATAGCGATATTCTTTATTCGCCGCACATACGCGGAACTTGACAAAAAACAGGAGCAATAATGAAAAAATCAGGGTGACCGATTCAAACGAAAAGTCACCCTGATTTTGTATGTGACGCGGAGTAGGATATCAAAAATCAAACATATTGTCAGGAATCAATCCATTCAATTTCATTTTCGATTTCCCAAAAGGATTTACCGTTGAAGATTTTAGCGTTTTCAAAAGCCTCAACGGGATATTCGCCGTCATTGGAAACCATTCGCCATTCAAAATCAACGGCAGGATTTTCGATCACATAGAGTTCAAGCATAGGCTTTCCGTCCACGAAATGTCCTTGCAATAAATATTTATTACCGTTATAAAGGAAGAATCGCTCATCACCATAGTGAAGTCCGTCCGTGAATTCGTTTACATCGCCGTTAATCATTTCAACTTAACCCCTCTCAGATATTTTCCGAATTGCCTGATTTCGTCCGCTGTCGGCAAACGTGTAAGACGGTCTTTGAAGTTATTTCGCTTGTATTCGTGAATATGTAATACATTATCATTTCTGTTACCGTTATTGAGTGTAGGCTCCGGATGATATGCAATCTCTTTCACCAAATAGTGGTCTTTGTCATATATACGCATCTCATGAAATGTTCCGTCCGGTTTCAGCTTTATATATGCGTTACTGGAGTGTGCTTCTTCCGGCAAACCGTGCTTGCCGCCGACACCGACTAAAACTTTTACACCCTCAATAATTTCAACTGTCCGATAGCTGTACGGCACAAAATTTCCTACAGCAAAAGTACCTCTACCACCCATTTTCAGCGCACCACCTTTCGTGATTCTCGATAATCCACCTTGACAATGTTCCCTTCCATTTCGTCAAAAGGATTTCCAAAGCAGATGATAGTTTCGGGATTCAACTTATTTATCATTGCATTATAGCCGCGCATAAATTGCAACTTTGACCTCCTACAACCGAGTGTGCTGACCGCAACAATAGCATTCTGCTCCACACCGTCAAAGCAAAATTCATAACTTCGCGGTGTACTCCAACTTATTGTAGGAATTACCTTCAAACCGTTGTTCTGCCAATACGCGCCGACCCATCGGTTTTTAGCAACATTTTCAAGTTGCCTCCACATATTCATATCGGCGTATGTAGAAAAGTCCGGTGTAAGTAAAAATGCGTACTGCCTGTATTTTTCCAATGTGCGTTTCGGATTGATATAAATACCCTCAAATCGGTAATCGTCCACAAAAAAATGAACACCGTTCGCACGATTGATATCATTATCATTACGCCGAGTATCGGAGCAAGCAATTAAGGAAATTGCGGATGTATCAATCTCTTGCTTACGAACAAACGGAATATTCCACCGTCCCCGTACTTCATAAGAATTACGCATAAAAAGCTGATTCGCTCTCATACATTCACCTGTCATTTGTTATTTTAACTCCATTTCTGCGATAAATACCTCTTTTTTGTTTGTTCTGCCAATAGACTTTCGCTACAGAATATGCTAAAATAACAATGTTTCTTTGAATATGTTCAGCATATTCCGCATTAAAACATATCTGCTTACTGCGCCAACAGTATACAGGTGTGTTTTTTGTTTTTACCATCAATAAAATTACCTCCTTATTATACCAATATACCCCGCCGATTCTCTTGGTATAATTTTACGATTTTTGTGAAATCCCGTCACGCGCAAGTCCAGTTCTTTCCTTGCAGCGTCAAATTCCCCTCCTTTCTCTTTTTTTGCGGGCATTGTTATTATACTCCATTGTTTTCGTTTTGTCAAGTAACTAAAACGACAAAAAATCACAATTTCTTCAGCATCATCAAAAAAATACCCGGTCAAAAACCGGGTATCATATTTTTCTGTATGGCAACTCCGCTATTCTCTGCTCATGCCGCCTTCCCCCCTATCCCCGCTTTATCTTCTGCACAAGTCCTATAATCTGTCCCGACAAAACGACGGTCAGCAGGGAGTAGAGAATTCTGCGTAGTGGGATGTATGTCAGCGACAGCGCGAGAACGACAAGGTCGCTTGCAAGATATGCCCACTGAATCGGAATTTTCATTCGTCCCGAAAGGCTCAATGCCAAAGCATCGTCACCGGTCGGCGCGCTTT
>CAZGDT010000259.1:0-2140 GCA_964524245.1 uncultured Eubacterium sp.
AGAGTCTGGGATATGGTGTCCATGGTTACGGGAATGAAAAGACGTACGCCATGATAATCCTTGAACTCGGTAATGTTCTTGAACGAGATGTTGGCAACGTCAAACGCGACTCCGTCTTGTGGAAAATCAACGGAGCAGATTTCCTGAAAGACATGCTTGATGTTCTCTCCATCATTGCTTATATTCCTGCCAAGAAAGTCTATGTCCAATGTCGGACGAGCCGAGAACTTTTCGTATGCGAACAAGAGTGCGCCGCCTTTGAGAAGGAAACATTCCTTATATTGTGTCTGTGATATGCGGTAAAGCAGACGCTCCTGGAAGTATCGTGTCAGGAGAGTCTGGTACGGCACATGGCTGTTCCTTGAAACGTTAAGCAGACGGTCACGGACAGATTTGCCGTAATTCTTTATCTTTTCAGTCATAGTGTAATCTCCAGATATTTTTCCATAGTACTCTTCACTCGAAGCTTGTCGGCGTACCTCACAAGTTTTGAGATGTCGCGGCTTCTGTCATCTATATAATTCCTGACAACTTCCTTGCAGACATCCTGCCCTACCTTGTTTCTGAACTTGACGGCATCGCAGACGCACCGTTCCCTGTCATAAATCCTTATATCATATCCGCCAACGTTCATAGTGGTCTCTCCAAGATGAAGGATATTGTCAGAGTACCTGTGGACGGTTATGGCGGGGTATTCCGGCAACGTAACCTTGCGGCCTCTCTTGATTGCGATATGATAAGACTGGGGAATAACCGTTGTCAGATTATATACACTCCAAGCGGAGAACAGGCAGAGAATTCCACCCGGTACTATTGTCTCAATGTCAATCATCGTGTCGGCAAGCTGCTCAGGCTTGGCATAAACGCCGCGCCTTATGCGTATCAGTTTGCCCTGCCGCGTCTCGTCCAGAACCTTATAATATGTATAGCGGCTTTCGGACTTGGCTTCTGCTGTTGTTACGAATCCTTTCATATTTATTTTTCTTTCTGTGCGCAAAGATACAACAAATATTTTAAAGTGGTGTAAATTAGTACATAAATTTAATTAAAAGAAAAAAGATTCGATTTCCTAAAAAATAATTGACCCATCAGGGGGACATTTGGAATAAAATCAGTAACTTTGCGCTGTATTTAGAAATTTTGATTTGGTCATTTTACAGTCTCCATCATCATTTTTCTTAAAGAAGCGTTCTTTTAATAAAAGTTAAAGTTTAATTAAGGCAACCGTAGCTGAATTGTTTCCAAAAAAATAAGCGGAAAAAGGATGTCCCCCCGATGACCCCCCAAAGCAAAAACATCAATTGTTAAGGTTAGGCGATTTAAGGGATTTTAACGGTGCTTTATCTTTGACTATTCCCAGTTATGCGGACATGTCAATTAACTGAATATAAGTGGATTGCAAATATATTCTGCGAAGAATAAAATTTACTTTTACTTTTCTCAAAAGCCATTTGTAAATAACGTTTTTAACACTAAACATTCTGACCCCATGCGGGTCACTTTTTCAGCCGTGCAACTTATTGATAATCAGTGGTTTAACAAAAATGATGATCCAAGTGGGGTCATGGAATATGTTAAAATGTGAGCCGTTCATTGCCTTATTTATTGTTCTCAAAAAGATTGGAATTTGCGTAAATTCCACTAAGTCAGCTATTTGTGCTTGCCTCAAAGAATTACATAATCTCATAATTTTAGGTCATAAACAGGTCAGTACATTAAAATAATGTCCCCCTGAATGTCCCCCTAAGAATGGTAGAATGAGCCTTATCTTGTGCTTTATGATGGCTTTTCATCCTTCTAATATTTCCATTTTGCATGCTGATTGCGTTTTCTTGGCTAAAAGGGCGCATCATTTCAATAAGGGCGCTGAAATACTCGGATTTTCCCCTTTTCACCCTACTTTAAGGCATAGCTATATCTGACCGGGCAATATCATTGTCCGGCATATTGTGTATATCAAAAAGGAAAAGGCAGCCTGCCTTAGGCTATCGCCTGTATCGTCTCACGCTTGACTTCCATGCTTATCTCACGGTAGCGGGCGAAAGCCTTGCTGTCCTCGACGTGTCCGCTCATGCTGCAGATGATGCACGGATCCTTCACCTTATTATATAGGTTGCCAATGAACGTGCGGCGTGCCATG
>CAZGDT010000260.1:0-2110 GCA_964524245.1 uncultured Eubacterium sp.
ATATTTTTTCTGTCTTGTCAGCTGTAAAGTTTTATGGTATGATAGGACACAATACACAGAAAGGATTGCATACCTATGTCTGATTTAAAAAGCCGCATTCAACAATTAAAAGAAGAAAAGAATGCTGTCATTCTGGCTCATTATTATGTACATGATGAAATCCAGGAAGTCGCTGATTACATTGGCGATTCCTTCTACCTGAGTAAAATTGCAACAAAAACGGACGCTGACGTCATCGTTTTTTGCGGTGTTTCCTTCATGGGAGAAAGCGCCAAACTTTTAAATCCGGAGAAAACCGTTCTTATGCCGGACGAAACGGCTGACTGCCCTATGGCACATATGGCAGATATCGGAAAGATTGACGCTCTCAGGAATGAATACCCGGATTTAGCGGTCGTCTGCTATATTAATTCCACGGCAGATTTAAAATGCCACGC
Source organism: uncultured Eubacterium sp. (assembly GCA_964524245.1). Taxonomy (GTDB): domain Bacteria; phylum Bacillota; class Clostridia; order Lachnospirales; family Lachnospiraceae; genus Eubacterium_F. Next base: position 438 of record CAZGDT010000260.1, read on the forward strand.
TGATGTGTGTGTCACCTCGTCCAATGCGGTGAAAATTGTGAAAGCCCTACCCAACAAAAACATTTTTTTCATCCCTGATGAAAATCTGGGACGTTATGTAGCAAAACAGGTGCCGGAAAAAAATATTATTTTCAATGACGGTTACTGTCACGTGCACGCCGCCATTCGCGAGGAACAGGTACTTGCTGCAAAAAAAGCACATCCGAATGCTCCTTTTCTCGTACACCCGGAATGCCGGCCTTCCATACTTGCATTGGCAGACTTCATCGGAAGCACGTCAGAAATTATCGATTACGCTTCATCATCTGCCGCCGGAGAGTTTATCATTGGAACAGAACTGGGCGTTCTTTATGAACTCAAAAAACAGAATCCGGATAAAACCTTTTATTCCGCCGGTTCTGCCCAATGTTGTCCAAACATGAAAAAGATATCTCTTGAAAAAATAATACACGTGCTTGAAACAGGCTGTCATGAGATGCACGTTACCGATACAATTCATTCCCGGGCAAACCTTCCTTTGGAACGAATGCTGGAACTTGCACAATAACGAAATTAAGATTGGAGATGTCTATGGCAATGCATACTGACATTTTAATAGTAGGAAGCGGTGCCGCCGGGCTGTTTTGCTCCCTACAGCTTCCCTCAGACAAAAAGATTCTCATTTTGTCAAAAAAGGATGCTGCTGAAAGTGATTCTTTTTTGGCTCAAGGAGGCATCTGTGTGCTGAAGTCAGAAGCAGATTATGACAATTATTTCGAGGACACCATGCGCGCCGGGCACTATGAAAACCGGAAAGAATCGGTAGACATTATGCTCCGCTCATCTCAGTCCGTCATCCGCGAACTGGTTAATTTTGGTGTTGATTTTGAAAAATCGAATGGCAGTTTTTGCTACACAAAAGAAGGCGGACACTCTGATTCACGAATTCTTTTTCACAAAGACATCACCGGTCAGGAAATCACGAGCACTCTGCTAAAACGTGCATGCGAGAGGGATAATGTGACCCTGTTGGAACATACAACAATGTATGACCTCATTGTCCGAGACAACACATGCTTCGGCGCCATGGTGTCAGATGCAGACGGAAAACGGCAGCTTATCACCGCCGATTACACGATTCTCGCCTGTGGAGGACTCGGTGGAATTTACAAACACTCAACCAACTACCGGCACATTACCGGTGATGCGGTTGCTATTGCCATGAATCACAACATCATTCTGGAACATATTGATTATATTCAGATTCATCCAACCACATTGTATTCGGAAAAACCGGGCCGGCGTTTCCTCATTTCCGAATCCGTACGGGGCGAAGGCGCCATTCTTCTCAACAAAGAAGGCAAGCGTTTTGTCAACGAACTGCTGCCAAGAGATTTGCTCACCGAAAAGGTACATCAACAAATGAAGCTTGACAATATGCCATATGTCCGTCTTTCCATGGAACCAATCCCTAAAGATACTATCATACGGCATTTTCCAAATATTTACAGCAGATGCCTGGAAGAAGGATATGATTGCACAAAAGAACCCATTCCTGTCGTTCCCGCTCAACATTACTTTATGGGAGGCATCCGTGTAGACAGCAATAGTCACACCTCTATGGAACGCTTATACGCTATCGGCGAAACAAGCTGCAACGGCGTACATGGGAAAAATCGTCTGGCAAGCAATTC
>CAZGDT010000261.1:0-2097 GCA_964524245.1 uncultured Eubacterium sp.
ATTCCCATTTCGTTTCCATATTCGCAGCATTCGATGCTAAAATCTCCAAACCACACATGATTTGATTAAGATAAATAAGAAGCGCGGAGGGACAACGCATGAATATACTAATGAATAAGATCAGAACAACTTATGATTTTTCAGAATATGAATTAAAGGTGATCCGTTATGTAATCACCGCACTCGCGTATGATCTGAGCAAGCTAATCCTGTTAACGCTTCTCTTTTTTTATACCGGAACGCTCGCACATTTTGTATGTGCCCTGATCCCCTTCTTCTTATTAAGGACAAAAAACGGAGGAATTCACACCAACAGTTACTTTTCCTGTCTGTTACTGACATTGTTGGTCTTTATCCCTACCGTATTACTGTTACCGGTTCTGGCACCGCTCACACCTATGCTCCGGCTCGGACTGCTGATTCCCTGCGCCATTGCCGAATATGCTCTTGGTCCTTCGCTTTCCCACCGTGAGGTTAAGCTGGACGAGGATGGCATTCAAAGAAACCGCCTTGCTTCCTTTCAGGTAGTTCTGATCGTTGCCATTCTCCTATTCCTGTTTCCCGAAAGTTCCTGTCTGCTGGCAGCATTTTGGATGACTGTGCTCCATACCATCCAATTAGCTATAACTAAAATCTACAAGGAGGTGAAGGTACATGCGTAAATTAAAGCTTCAACAGTTGGGATTGACGTTATGTGGATTAGCATTAACATTATTCGGTCCACTTCATTCCAATTACATCTGTATGACATTCTTCGGTGAACCCGAATTTCCAGAAGAAGCATGATACGAAGAAAGGCTGTACAGCACCCAATAACCTGTACAGCCTTTGCTTGATCACCTAATCAGACCGGAATCCTAATCTCAAGCTTCACAATCCTATAAGCATCCTCCCATCCATTTTCCATATAGATCACACCACCTGCTTCCTCCGTCAGGTGCTTCAGCTTCGTAAGTCCCAATCCTCTGCCCTTACCCTTAGAGCTGTGACCGGCTTCAAACACTTCTGCTGACAACGCTTCGCCCGCATGCGTATTTACGACTGAAAACACAAGCATTTCATCTTCCTGTCCGAGGTTCACCTGCATATTCCTGTTCTTCTCTAGCTTTTCGGTAGCTTCTATCGCATTATCAAGCAGAATCCCCATCATCTCTACCAGTTTATATTCCGGTATCTTCATTTCCTGTGATTTCCATATACAATTCCGTACAACACTGATGCCTTTCAGTTCTGCTTCCCGGATCTTCCGGACAAGAAAACCTGATAGTAACGGATTCTCTACCAGTGTCAACAGAGATACCTCCTCCATCTCTCCCAGAATCTCATCGAAATATTTTTTCTGCTTGTCAACGAGTTCCTCATAAGTGTCATTCGTATAGATCATCCCTGCCACAGCATTGATATGATTCTTAAAATCATGTTGTTTTTCTCTGATCGACTGGACCAAACCTTCATAAGCATCGTAATAAAGAGCATTCATTTCCAACTGAGCCTTCTTTCGTTCTGCATCATTCCTTGTTTTCTGCCACTCATATACCATAATAAATAGTAATATCGCAAAATAGATTAACGGTATATAATTTTCTGCTGATATGATTCCCTTTTGCTTAACATTCCATAGCTGCGTTCCTAATCCTAGGCACATAAAACCGCCTATAATGAGCAAAATGATATTATTTTTCAACAGGAAGTCCGAAATTTCCTTCATTCTCAATTTCACACCTAAGAAATACATAATAACAAAGCTCATTAGAAAAACCAGCGCTTCTTTGAATGCCGAATGGATTCCAAACAAATACCTAACCGGAACATAGCATACCAACTGTATCACTGTCACATAAACAAACACAATCCCCCAGTTAACTACAGCCTTCTTCGCCGAAGCCTTATATTTCAGCATACAGTAAATCCAAAGTGCTACATAAGTTAGCGAAACGAAATGCGCCGGAATGGTCTGTTCATCAATACCGATCAGCAACATCATATCAGCTATGATATAGACCACATCATAAATGTCATACTTCATTTTCCGCCCGTAAATTGCAGCAAATCCATACAAAAAAGTTAAAATTTCAAACAAGAACACAACATTCCTAA
>CAZGDT010000262.1:0-2076 GCA_964524245.1 uncultured Eubacterium sp.
TGCGTCAAAGATACTGCAGGAGCTTGGAATATCGATTCATGCATATACGAAACAGATTGGACCGTATGTGTGCCGGGAAGAGGAGCTGGCATTGGAAAATGTCGAAAAAAGTCCTTTACGTATGCCGGATTTGAAAATTTCCGCCCTTGCAGAGGAATATCTTACGGCGAAAATGAGTGACCATGATTCGGCAGGCGGCGTGATTGAGTGTATCATCAGTGGCATGCCCGCAGGAGTTGGTGAGCCTGTTTTCGGCAAATTGGACGCAGTGCTTGCAGGAAATATTTTTTCCATAGGAGCGGTAAAAGGGGTTGAAATCGGAGCCGGATTTGATGTGGCGGGAAAATGCGGCTCTGAGAATAATGATGATTTCTACATGGATGCTGAGGGGTGTGTAAAGAAACATACCAATTTTGCCGGTGGGATTCTGGGTGGAATAAGTGATGGCGATGACATTGTGATTCGTGCTGCTTTTAAGCCTACGCCGTCAATTTTTCAAACGCAGAAAACGGTTAATAACCGTGGCGAGGATGTTGAAATTCAGATAAAGGGGAGACATGATCCGGTGATTATGCCGAGAGCTGTCGTTGTAGTGGAGTCCATGGCGGCCGTAACGATTGTGGATCGCCTGTTTGTCGGCATGAGTGCAAGAATAGACAAAATTCGTGATTTTTACAAATAACAGAATGCTTTTCGACTTTTTCTGCATATAATGGAAAGGAAGAGAATGTAGCCGGAGAAGCATATGAAAGAAGATACGAGAATTGTTGTGGATGACACAACGATTTATGAAGTTGATCTGAACTGTTATCATTGCCTGTCTGAACAGGAGAAAAAAAAGTTTTTCCCTGTTACCGTCCGGGAGAGGGAAAATCAGCACAATGCGGGAGAAAAACCAAAAGAAAGAAGATGAGGCGGGATTACCCGCCTCATCTTCCCGGACATCCATTTGCAAAGGTGCAAATTAGCAGCCACAGCCACCAAAACCACCGAATCCGTTATTGCCGCCACAGCAGCAGAGAATCAACAGAATCCAGATGATGCAGCTGCAGTCACCCATGCCGCCTCCGAAGTTATTGCCGCCACAGCAAAGCAGCAAAAGGATGATGATCCAGCAGCAGGAAGAACCACAGCCGTCATTGCAGGAGCAGCTTCCGCCACAGTTTGTTGCTGACAAATCGCTCATAGGTTTGCCTCCTAAAATTCATTTACACTGTTATCCTATGCGTACCGGACCGATTGGTTCCCATGAAATGAAGAATTTTTTGAAGAAATATTTTATTTGCATATGGGGAAAGAATATACTATAATGGAGACGTTTTAAGGGACATAAATTATGTTTTACCATACGGGAGAAAATTGCAATTTTTGAGAGGTATAAAAAGGATGAAACAGTTACGACGGCTCGTGCCGGTAATGTGTCTGGTACTTATATTAAGTGCCTGTGCACGGAGTGGCGGAGCGGAAGAAATACAGATACCGCAGACGAAAGAACCGAAGACGACGGAAGTGTCACCGACAGAGACACCTGCCGTTTCAAAAGATGAGGCGTTTTCAAAAGCAGAGGATATCGTAAAGGAAATGACACTGGAGCAGAAGATTGGTCAGATGTTACTTGTTGATTTGCTCCAGTTGGATGAAAGTCCGTCTTTGGATGGGACGGCGTATGAAGCCACGGAGTTAATGAAGGAAACGATTCGGGAATATCATATTGGTGGAGTTTATCTTACACGGGAGAATGTAAAAGACAGTAAGCAGACCGAAGAACTTACGAAAGAACTGCAAAGCAGTTCCGTATCCGGAAGTGCCTTGTATATAGCGGTTGAAGAAGATGGCGGCGGAGAAAATTCTCTCTCGGCGCAAGTTGATGACCTGAAAGAAACCGGATATGTGACACCGCAGGAAATGGGGCAGAACATGACGTTGCAGCAGATTCGTGAGGCCGGCAAGACGATAGCGGGTGAATTGACCGGTATGGGAATCAATCTGAATCTGGCACCTGTGGCAGATATCGGAACGGAAAATAATCCTGTTTATGCCATGCGGTGTCTTGGAACAGATGCGGATACGGTTTCC
>CAZGDT010000263.1:0-2065 GCA_964524245.1 uncultured Eubacterium sp.
AATGGAATGAATGAAAGGAGTTTTTATGATGAAATCGGATGCAATTAAAAAAATCAATATCGTAGGAAGAGTAGGAGGGATTCTTGCTCTCATTACAAAAATATTTGTGATACTCATTTTGGTATTGTGTCTTTTCGGATTTATCGTATCCATGATTCTGCCTTCCGATCTGTGCAGGATTAAAATTGACGGAAAAACGGAGATTTTGCTGGATTTGGCATTTTTTGGATGGGAGGCGGATGAAGAGACAAGTGAGTCAATTCGTCAGGAAGTGGAAGATTCCGCAGATATCAATTACGAAGGAAATGATTTTTCTGTAGACAGAGTTGATATGGAGGGCTCACAGATAAAAATTGACGCCAGTGCAAGAGTTGGAGAATTTAGTATCAAACCATTGGCATGGACGCTGCTTGGAGCTATGATTAATCTCGTATTTTTGCTGATTAGCGTTATATTTGCCGGGCGTCTGGCGAAGGCATTCCGCTACTGCGAATCGCCATTTGAAAGCAACGTTATCAGCCGTATGAAACAGTTTGCCTACTCTCTTATTCCCTGGACGGTTATTTCCTGTGTAATAGATAGTCTTTTGACCAGTATCTGGACATCAAGTGCAAAATTTAGTTTTCGTTTGGATGTTGAAGCCATATTTATGGTTTTAATTATTCTCGGATTAGCCTTTATTTTCCAATATGGCGCCGTCTTGCAGCAGGAGTCCGATGAAACTTTATAAAGGCAGCGGAAAGAGAGGAAACCTACATGGGTATTGTTCTTAGACTGGACCGTGTCATGGCAGATCGTAAAATGAGCCTGAATGAGCTTAGCGAGCGGGTAGGGGTATCAAATGTTAATTTGTCAAAAATAAAAACCGGCAAGGTGTCAGCGATTCGTTTTTCCACCTTGTCGGCCATATGCAAAGCTCTTCAGTGCCAGCCCGGTGATGTGCTGGAATATGAACAGGATGATTTAGAAAAATAATGAGCTAAAATTTCCTGTAAAGTTCTTCCAGAAGGCGGACGGTACGGGTGATGGCATCTCTGGCAAAAAGAGAATAATCCATGTGGCCGGAATTGTCTGCTTTGTCGGAAATAGCACGTATGATTAGAAAAGGGACCTGATTCAGATATGCAGTCTGTGCCATGGCAGCCCCCTCCATTTCGGCGCAGTCACCATGAAAAGTCTGAATCAGGTATTCTTTTTTTTTGGCTTCAGCGATAAACTGGTCACCACTTACGATTTTTCCGATGTGGCAGTGAATATCAGGATTGACTTTTTCACAGGATTCTTTTGCCAGGGATATAAGCGTGCCGTCAGCGGGAAAGATGGAAACTTCCATGCGCGGAATCTGGCCGACCGGGTCACCAAGCGGTGATGCATCCATGTCATGCTGCTGAGCACAGGATGACAGAACGATGTCGCCGATGTCGAGCATGTTGTTCAGGGAACCGGCCACGCCGGTATTAATGACGGTGTCTGCTTCATATAAATCAATTAATATCTGAGTACAGACAGCCATGTTAACTTTACCGATTCCGCTAACGACCAATACGGTATCGGTTCCCCAAAGTTTTCCCTGTATGAATGTCATACCGGCTTTTTTGTTTTCTTTTTTGTCTTCCATTTTTTCTTTTAGAATGGCAACTTCTTCTTCCATGGCGCCGATAAGTCCGATTCTTTTCATAAAATAAGTTCTCCTGTCTGCTCTTGGTAAATTCAATGTGATTATTTGTTACTTCGTCAATGTTTCCAGAGAATTTTTCACATCCGTCGATGAGGATAAAATCATGTCACTGGAAGATGAAATTTCTTCCGTAACGGCGGCCAGATTCTCCGTACGAAGATTAATGTCCTGAATGGTTTCTTTCAGCAGTTTTGCATTTTTTTGAATTTCCTTAATATCTGCCTGGATTTTTTCCTGTGTTTCACTGCTTCGCGATGCCGTTTCTCTTGAACCGGACGCCAGTTCATTGATTTCGTCCGCAACGACGGCAAATCCTCTTCCTGCCTCGCCGGCTCTGGCTGCCTCAATGGAAGCATTCAGTGCAAGAAGATTAGTCTGGGAAGCGAT
>CAZGDT010000264.1:0-2029 GCA_964524245.1 uncultured Eubacterium sp.
TCTTCTTTTTTACCGTTATTTTCGGCTGATTATAAGCGTATGTTTTTGCAGAAACCGTTTTCGCATACTGTCTGCTTCCTTTCCCCTGACTAAACACCGGTATGATTTTGTAAAAATATCTATTATTTCTTTTTACGGTTCGATCCGTATAACCGCATTTTTCCCCGGAAACCGTTCCCACTTTTTTATATTTTCCATTTCTGTCATAACTTCGAAGTATCTCATAATTCACAGTTCCATCAAGACACTTCCATGCAAGCTTTATTTTATTTTTATCTGTACACTTTGCTTTCACACCGGCTACCCTGCTTTTTTCATAAGAGGGTTTTGTATCATTTGCCGGAACCGCTGTTTGTGTTGGTGTTGGTGTCGCTGCGGCTGTCGGTGCCGTCGTCTCTTCCGGCGTCACCGTGGCTGTCGGTGTTGCCGTTTCCTCCGGTTTTACTGTAGCTGTCGGCGTACTGTCATCACGAAAGCACTCCCGTTCGTCCACTTTTTCCTCCCATTCAAGAATCTGATAAGAATATGCTGACAGAATATCTTTATTTTTCCAAAAACAAATCGTTTTTATTAAATCACCCGGTTCTGATTCATGGAACCATTCACCCCACTCTTTCCCGAGTAATTTCCCATCTTTATCATAAAATGCGATAAGCGGCTTTACCGGTCTCATCCGATGATTGGACTCGTTTTGCATTTCTACAATTGCAGACAATTGACCATTATTTAAATCTGTCCTTACACTATCAAGCGCATACCATCTTCCATCGCTCGAAAAGCTCTTATACATCTCCGGTGAGTTGTTTGACAGATTGTGGGATACCGTTCCGGAAAACCAATTATATTCTTCTATAAACTCTTCTCTTTGCGGTAAGGGTTCCGCTGTCGGAAAAGGATCTGTATTTTGCCAGATATCGTCATAAAAACTATCTGCATCTGTTTTATCTTTTGTCCAATTTGTCGCGCACCAATCATAGGCAAACAGTGCATGGTCTAAAGTTGCCGACATCTCCATCTTTACTTTCTGTCCCGGAGCCGTTTTATTAACACTTGCACCATAAGTAATAATTTCCTCTCCTTCTTTATTAACAAACTTCATATCAAATACAACCATTGGCAATTCCTTATCTGTCACATTGGTAACATCCGCCGTAAGCGTAATCCATTTTTTATATAAAATCACCATATTCTCAAATTTATATCCGCCCATAATTCTGGAACGAACAATATTGGGGGCACAGTTCTTCCATGTATCTTCCGAAATTTTCTCCACCCAGTCCGCATGTCTCTGATAAGCGCTGTACCTGCCTGGCAAATCTTCTGTTTTATCGCTTTTTTCTCCATTTTCTGATATGTATTCCACAAACCAGGTTTTCGCAAATACGGCAGCATCTTCATCATAAGGACTTGCCAGCCAATTCATGGTCATTTCAACTGACATCCGCGAATCCTCTCTTGGCAATTCTCCGATTTCCGCAATAAAACAACTATAAATTTTGTCATTGTAACCATTCAAAACACCAATTGAAATTGTTAAATCCTGGTAATCCTTTTGAGAGTGATTCACCACCTGCAATTTCATCCCGGTTATACCACTTTCACGCTGCAGTACTAAGGGAGTTACTTCAATTCCGTCATAAGATTTCATCTGGTACATTTCCGAACTGTGGTTTACCAATTTCTCTCCATCCCAATCCACCCAGTCGCAAAGGTATTTCCAGTCATTATCATAATTTTCATCCACTGCCTGCACAGATTCGGGTTGTGAAAATATCATTGTACAAAAGAGAGAAATAATCAGAAGTACCGATATCCTATTCTTTTTTTTATTTTCCATAGTACGCGTCACCTCTTCGCCCGCTTCATTCTTTGAATATTATATATATTCGTTTTGTTCTTTGTCAATTTATCTATGTGTCTTTCTTTCTTCATATCTCTGAGCAGGAGAGAAACTTCTCCTAAGAGAAGCCCCTCTCCTGACTCTTGCGCAGAGCATCTGTCACCACATTTCACAAAAAGGATATGTGTG
>CAZGDT010000265.1:0-2021 GCA_964524245.1 uncultured Eubacterium sp.
ATTTTTTTTTGCTTGCAATGTGTTCAACAACGGACCACGCAATACTTAATCCGTCAAACGTACTTGTTCCCCGTCCGATTTCGTCCAAAATGATAAGACTGTTCTTTGTAGCATTGTTGATAATATTGGCTACTTCCGTCATTTCAACCATAAAGGTACTTTGTCCGCTGGCAAGGTCATCGGATGCTCCAACACGGGTGAATATTCGATCTGCCAGACATAAATCCGCCTCTTTAGCAGGTACATAACTCCCGATTTGAGCCATTAATGAAATCAGTGCCGTTTGTCTCATGTAAGTAGATTTTCCGGCCATATTGGGACCGGTGATGATAACGACACGATGAGAATCATCATCTAAATAGGTGTCATTGGCAATAAACATATCATTTTGCAGCATTTTTTCTATAACCGGATGACGCCCTTCCCTGATGGAAATCGTGTGATTATGATTAATGACCGGGCGTACGTAATGATTGTGTTCTGCCACATATGCCAGCGAAGCAAGCATATCCACAGCAGCAATAACAGAAGCAGTTTCCTGAATTCGTTTCATCTGCTCAAATATTTTTTCTCTTAATTCACAAAAAACAACATATTCTAAATGATAAAGACGGTCTTCTGCGCCAAGAATTACATCTTCCATTTCTTTTAATTCCGGTGTTGTATATCGTTCTGCATTTGTCAGTGTCTGTTTGCGAATCCAATTTTCCGGCACCAGATTTACAAAGGACTTAGTAACTTCCAAATAATATCCGAATACTTTGTTATATTTAATACGAAGATTTTTTATTCCGGTATTTTCTTTTTCTTTCGCTTCCAATTTGGCAAGCCAGTCTTTTCCTTCTGTTTTAGCCTGTCGAAGACGATCAATTTCTTCGTGGAATCCTTTTTTAAATATCCCGCCCTCTCTAACGGAAACCGGTGGTTCTTCTTCTATCGCATCACGAATTAAAAGATGTAAATCTTCAAGCGGATCCAGTTTCTGGTATAAATCCCGAAATAACGGACACGAAAATTCTTCCATCAGACAGCGGATATGCGGCAGCATTTCAAGGGAAGATGCCAGGGCAATCATGTCTCTCGGATTCACTGTCCGATAACTGATTTTACTGAGAAGTCTTTCTAAATCATAAACCGGGTTCAGATATTCACGTAACTCCTCCCGTGTGATAACATCTTTATTTAATTCTTCAATTGCATCATGGCGGGCGATGATTTCTTCTTCGTTCACCAATGGCTGTTCAATACAGGAACGAAGTTTTCTTGCTCCCATGGCTGTTTTTGTTTTATCCAAAACCCAAAGCAGCGATCCACGCTTCTGTTTTTCACGCAGTGTTTCTACTAATTCCAAATTTCGTCTGGTATTTCGGTCCAAAAGCATATATTTGCCTGTGTGATATGACTGTAATTTGGAAATATGCTCAAGAGAACATTTTTGCGTCTCTTTTAAATACTGCATAACACATCCTGCTGCTATTACACCGATTGAATATTCTGTTAACCCCATTCCTTCCAATGTTTTTACATGAAAATGATTACATAAAGAACGAGTACAGTTTTCTTCATCAAAATATCGCGGTTCTAAAGCCGAAACAGCTATTTCCAATCTCTCGCTGATATCGGCAATGTCGATTCCGGAAATATAAAAGGAATCATTGCAAATAATTTCTGCCGGCATAAATTTATTAATCTCATCCAGAAGTTTTCCTGCTGAATCTACTTCTGTCAATAAAAACTCACCTGTTGTAACGTCAACAATGGAAATACCAAAATTCTGATCTACAGAAACAATTCCCATCAGATAATTGTTTTTTGTCTCATCCAATGAACCGGTAAAGCAATTTGTTCCCGGAGTAACAATACGGGTTACTTCCCTTTTTACCAGTCCTTTTGCCATTTTTGGATCTTCAACCTGCTCACAAATTGCAACTTTATATCCTTTTTCCACCAGTCTGTTGATATAGGTCTCTGCAGAATGAAACGGGACACCACACATGGGTGCCCGCTCCTTCAATCCACAG
>CAZGDT010000266.1:0-2020 GCA_964524245.1 uncultured Eubacterium sp.
GTGTCTTGCGATCAGATAGGCGTACAGAGCTGTGCGCAGATTTCCCACATGCATATAACCTGTGGGACTGGGCGCAAATCTGGTACGAACCCGTCCTTTGGGAATACGCGCCTCCATCTCTTCGTAGTAGTTCATATTTTTTCTCCTTTAGCTTGGAATTTATATTCAACAACTATTATATTTTCTCTTTTCCGGATGTCAAGGAAAAACAGGAAAAAAATCGGTTTCCGACCGACTTCCCTCGTTTTAATCTTAGAGTGCCTATTTCTTCGACATTGGTTCTACTTCCTGCAAAAAGGTGCTGTCTCACTAAGAGAGGCAGCACCCAACAAATAAAAAATAACGGCAGCCGGCTCTGTACAAGAGTCGGCTGCCGGCGTATGATTAAGGTGTGAAAGAAAATCCAACGCAAGTAGAATATACCGCATACGGGACGGAATATCAAGTGTGCTTGCCCATGAATTTAGAAATAATCATCCCGTCGGACGAACCAGTGAGATTACTCAACGCTGTTATGGAGGAGTTGGATTACAGTAAATTGACAGCGACCTACTCCCGGTTGGGGAGAATCGAGTACTCACCTCGTCTTCTGTTCAAAGTGGTGGTCTACGCTTGCACCCGTGGAATATACAGTTCACGGGAAATCGAGCGCGCATGCCGCGAAAATATAAATTTCATGTATCTTCTGGAAGGACAAAATGCACCGGATCATAATACGATTGCCCGGTTTCGCAGCCAGCACCTGCCGGAAGTGGTGGAGGATTTGCTGAATCAGATGGTTCAGCTTCTGGTTGCTCATGGGGAAATATCTTTTGAAGAATCCGCTGTGTTTATTGACGGAACCAAGATCGAAGCGAATGCCAACAGATACAGCTTTGTCTGGAAAACAGCAGTAACCAAGAATCAGAAGAAACTGGGAGAAAAGATTGTAAAAGAACTACCTCCGCTTCTGGAAAAGGCAGGAGGCAGCATTTCTGTGCCCGATCAGATCAATGTACAGCAGTTGAAAAAACTGCGCAAAAAGCTGTATGCCCAAAAGGAAGCACAGGGTGTTGTGTTTGTGTATGGAAAGGGTCATCGCAAGTCGGGTGTGCAAAAAGCCATCGAAACCGTCAATGGCTGGCTGGAACGATTGAAGCGGTACAATCTGGACATTCACATCTGCGGAGACAGGAACAGCTATTGCAAAACAGACCACGATGCCACTTTTATGCACATGAAGGAAGATCATATGAAAAACGGGCAGTTAAAACCCGGCTACAATGTAAATGTGGCAACGGTCAGCGAATACATTATCGGGAATTACATATCTGCGGATAGAACTGACACAAAACCCTTCATTCCATTTCTGAAAAAGCTGTGCAAAAAACATCCGGTAAGGCGAGTGGTCGTAGACTCGGGATATGAAAGCGAGAAAAACTACCATTATGTGGATGGCAGTGAACAGATATCTCTGTTTGTAAAGCCCAGCAATCATGAACAAAAGAAGAAACGGAAGTATAAGACAGATATTGGCCGCAGAGAGAATATGCCTTATGATGCGGAAAAGGATGAATATACCTGTGCGCAAGGCAAGAAACTGACGGCTGTTTCCACAAAGATCAGAAAATCCGAAACAGGTTATGCACAAAAAGTTACCGTGTATGAATGTACTGCGTGCAAGGGATGCCCAGTCAAAGAAAAATGTATCCGCCAGAAAAAGACGGACAGAACACCGTTGGAAAATCGGGTAAAGCGACTGAATGTATCGAAATACTTTGCTGCTCAACGAGAAGCCATGGAAGAAAAAATTTCCACAGGAGAAGGAATATTGCTCCGGGTGAATCGTTCGATTCAGTCCGAAGGCGTATTTTCCATGATCAAACAGGATATGAATTTCAGACGATTTATGACACGTGGAAGCAGGAATGTGGCTGTTGAATGGCACCTTTTGAGCATAGCGTATAACCTTTTAAAGCTCCATCATAAAATACAAACAGGCCGGTTGGGAACACATCTAATTGTCCCAAAGCCAGCATAA
>CAZGDT010000267.1:0-2011 GCA_964524245.1 uncultured Eubacterium sp.
TTGCACGGCACCCGCCGCCTGTCTGGGTGATAATCAGTGCCGTGCGGTCTAAATCATATTCACCGGACAGTAATGCTTTCATAAACTGACCTACCACGAGCAGCGATGGATAGCAGGCGTCGTTATTTACGTATTTCAATCCATAATCAAGCTCTCCGACACCTGTAGGAAGCTGAACCAGGTTATAACCGCAGGCAGCTAAAGCCGGCATTAAGATGTCAAAATGAATTGGTGACATCTGTGGTGCCAGGATTGTGTAGTTCTTTCTCATTTCCTTTGTGAACTCTACTCTTTTATGAGCCGCATTATGCAAAATCGGTTTGATTCCCTTGCGATCACGGTCCTTAACTGCAGAAATAAGGGAACGGATACGGATGCGGGCGGCTCCTAAGTTGTTAACTTCATCAATTTTCAGAACCGTGCATATTTTGTTGGAACCGGTCAGAATATCGTTGACCTGATCAGTTGTTACGGCATCCAGTCCGCAGCCAAAGGAATTTAACTGTATCATTTCCAAATTATTCTGAGTACGTACGAAACTTGCCGCAGCGTAGAGTCTGGAATGATACATCCACTGATCCATGGCTATTGTAGGACGGTCAACCTCTCCCAGATGGGACACGCTGTCTTCAGATAAAACGGCAATATCATAGGAAGTAATAAGTTCCGGTATTCCATGATTTATTTCAGGATCAATGTGATACGGACGACCGGCTAAAACAATACCGCGTTTTCCCGAATCTTTCATCCATTGAAGGACGCGTTCACCTTCCATCCGGATATCTTCTCTTGTTTTCATTAATTCTTCGTATGCTTTGTGAGCAGCATCCCGTATCTCGGCAGGAGTAATGCCGTTTTCTCTGCCAAGATAACGAACCAGCTCATCAGCCAGAATTTTTTCACTTTCAAATGAAACAAAAGGATTCTGATAAATGATATGTTCATCTGCAAGTTCTTCCACATTATTTTTGATATTCTCTCCATAGGAAGTAACGATGGGGCAATTATAATGGTTGCCGGCACCGTCAAATTCTTTGCGCTCATAGGGAACACAGGGGTAAAAAATATAGTTCACACCCTGTCTCAGAAGCCATGAGATATGACCATGGGCAAGTTTGGCCGGATAACATTCTGATTCACTTGGGATGGATTCTATGCCAAGCGAGTAGATGTTACGGTTTGAAGCAGGGGAGAGTACGACTTCATAACCTAATTCCGTAAAGAAAGTCAACCAATAGGGGTAGTTTTAGTCCCTATTAAGAACCCGGGGGATACCTAATTTGCCACGGGGGGCTTCATCCGGCGACAGAGGTTTGTAGTAATCAAATAATCTCTCATTTTTGTAAGCATAAAGATTGGGAATGTCCTTATTTTTCTTCTCTTTACCAAGTCCGCGTTCACAGCGGTTACCGGAGACAAACTGGCGGCCGCCGGTGAAACGGTTAATGGTGAGAAGACAGTGGTTGGTACATCCCTTGCATCTCGTCATGGAGCTTTCGAATTTTAAGTCTATGATTTCTTCTAATGAAAGCATGCTTGTTACGCTGCCTTCTTCGTAATGTTCTCTTGCGATGAGAGCGGCTCCGAATGCACCCATGATACCGGCAATATCGGGACGGACTGCCTGGCAGCCGGATACACGTTCAAAGCTCCGTAATACAGCATCATTATAAAAAGTACCACCCTGTACTACAACATTTGTACCCAGGTCTTTCGGATCCGTCAGTTTGATTACTTTCAAAAGTGCATTTTTAATGACGGATATGGCAAGCCCGGCGGAAATGTCCGCAACGGTTGCACCTTCTTTTTGCGCCTGTTTTACTTTGGAATTCATAAAAACCGTACAACGGGAGCCAAGATCAATTGGATTCTCGGCGAATAAAGCAAGTTTGGCAAAATCTTTTACTTCGTAGTTTAGGGAACGTGCAAATGTCTCAATAAAGGAACCACATCCGGAAGAGCAGGCTTCGTTGAGCTGGACGCTGTCGACGGAACCGTTCTTTATTTTGAT
>CAZGDT010000268.1:0-2009 GCA_964524245.1 uncultured Eubacterium sp.
ATGTTTTTCTTACTGATTTCCGGCGCTTTTAAAGCTTCGGTGCTCATGCTGACCTTAAACTCTTTTTCTTTGTCCGGTGAGAGGGCTTTCCAATATTTATTGAAATCAGCCAGCCTGACTTTTTCTCCGTTCATGTCCTTTACCATTCCCTCAAAAGAACTTTTCGCTATCGTTCGTGCATCCGCATCGGTTTTGGCACTGTTCCAGTAACCTAACATGGCAGATGTCAGACGCTGTGCCGCGCTTCTCAGTTCTTTTGGCATAGGCACCGGATGCTTTTTGCTCTTTTTTACCACATCCGCTATGGCCAGTTCCCTTTTAAGATATCCATAGTCCAACATTACATTTCCAATAAAAACTTTACTTTTTTCCAAATTCCCCCATACCGTATCCACGGCTTTCGCTTTTACATTTAAGTTCGTCACATCCCCTGAGCTGTGAACAATCGGTCCAAAGCCTGTATATTTTTTTGTTATCTCCCCATCGTTCCCCTTCTTTATCTTCATGTCAAACGATACTTTCTTATATGCCCGGTGCGCCACGGCATCCGTTGCATTATGAATCGCAACCCCAAGCAATACCAGACTTTTCTGTTTTGCCGTCAGTTCTTTTTTCAGATTCGCTTTCTTTTTGCAGTACTGAAACAGCTGCTTTTTTGCCGCCGCTCCAAGTTCCTTTTGAATATCATTCTTGGCTTTCTCATTTTTGTACAGGTCGACACTGTCCGGAAAAACATCCTGATAACTGACTTTATCTTTTTTCTTTCCCTGTTTGTATGCGGCAAAAAGTATGTATTCTGTGTTTGCGATGTAGTTTTTTCCTCCGTGGAAACACGGATGCAGGGAATAGGACTTCATACAGGTTATGTTGTCCGGTGCACAGACTGCCATTTTTACAAGCTGTATATCATCTTTCGAAACACTTTTCTTTTTCTTATTGGCAGTCGTAAACAGGGACGTATGCTTTGCTCCTTTCCACTGACCGGTTACATAGTGTGGTTTTATATCCGTGCTTACTTCATCATATGAACCGCAGATTGATTTGGTCTGCCAGTTTTCCACATTTAGTTTGTCATAATTCTTTTTTGCCTGCTCGTAATCAAGAAGGCCTTCTCCAAAGTTTTCTTTACTGCCAAGTGTGGAATTTGCACTATTTACCAGCAGTTTGCGGATAAAATCCGCTCCCTTGTCTGCATGCAGTCCCCATAGCACCGCTGCCACTCCGGTAACCTGTGCGGCGGACAGACTTGTTCCTTCCTCTACAATGATGCCGCCAAATGCACCCGTTGACAGAATCTGCTCTCCCGGCGCCACAAGATTTAGTCCTTCTCCGGTCGGACTAAATGATGATTTTGCATTGTTCTCATCCGTGGAACCCACACCAATCACACTCTCCCAGGCTGCCGGATACATAACGGAAGATTCATCTTCTTCGGCACTGCCTGCATTTCCCGCCGGGGCAATCAGTAAGATTCCTGCACGCTCCGCATTTTCAACCGCCTGTTTTAATTCGGGCGAGTATTCCGTCGTTGCAAAGCTCATATGGATGATATGTACTTTTTTCTCAATCGCCCATTGAATAGCTTCAATAACCCGCTCCACGGGAGCTTCATTCTGCTCGTCCAGAATTTTTGCCGAGTAGAGTTCTGTGTTAGCCGCCAGACCGCAAATCCGGTCTTCGCTTTTTTTTGCACATATGATTCCTGCAACCGCTGTTCCATGTCCGTTGCTGTCACTCATGAGATAATTTTTCTCTTCTCCGGTGTTGTCAATACAATCTTCCTGTTCTTCACAATCGATGTCATCATCCAGATCTACTCCGGAATCCAACAGTGCTACGCGGATTTTGGCAGCTTTTTTACTGTCTTCATAAGACTGTCCTGCACGGATTCTCTGAATGTTCCACTCTGTCTGATTTTCCTGCTCTTCTGCCTTGCTTCTTTCCACTGCCGTATAGGGAAGAAACAGGGTAAGGACAAGAAAAATGCTGATTAATCTTTTCATAACTTT
>CAZGDT010000269.1:0-2009 GCA_964524245.1 uncultured Eubacterium sp.
CATATTCGTAGCCATATAGGCAGACAAATATCCGCGGTCGAATTGCATACCCTCAACCATATCCAGCTCCGTTTTCATTGTCTTGGACTCTTCAATGGTAATTACACCATCACCGGAAACTTTCTCCATTGCATCTGCAACCATCTCTCCTACCTGTTCATCACCGGCCGAGATAGCAGCAACTTTTGCAATCTGTTCTTTTCCGGAAAGCTTTGCGCTCATTTCCTGAATAGAATCCACAGCCGCCTCTGTCGCTTTCTTCATTCCTTTGCGGAGAATAATCGGATTGGCACCGGCTGCCAGATTTTTCATTCCTTCATTTATCATTGCCTGAGCCAATACAGTTGCTGTCGTCGTACCGTCTCCTGCCACATCATTGGTCTTGGTAGCAACTTCCTTCACTAACTGGGCTCCCATATTCTCAAATGCATCCTCTAACTCAACCTCTTTTGCAATCGTCACACCATCATTGGTAATCAGCGGTGCCCCAAAAGATTTATCCAAAACCACATTTCTTCCTTTCGGCCCAAGTGTTACCCGAACCGTATCTGACAGTTTATTTACGCCAGCTTCTAAAGCAGCTCTTGCCTCTGCACCAAACTTAATTTCCTTAGCCATATTATTTGCCTCCTGATTTCTTATATCATAATTATAAAATACAGATTATTCAACAATTGCCAAGATGTCACTTTGACGAACAATGACATATTCGTCTCCGTCAAGCTTCACATCCGTTCCTGCATATTTTGAATAAATTACTTTATCTCCGGTTTTTACTTCCATCTTAACTTCTTTTCCATCCACCATGCCACCCGGACCGACAGCTATAATCTCAGCCTGCTGTGGTTTTTCCTGCGCCTGCCCCGGCAAAACAATGCCTGACTTCGTTGTCTCTTCTGCATCCAGCTGTTTCAATACGACTCTGTCGCCTAAAGGTACTAATTTCATGTTTCTTTCCTCCATTTCTTATAAACTTGTTAGCACTCGTCTTGATTGAGTGCCAACTCATTGGCTATATAATATGCAATAACAGAAATAAATGCAATGTCTTCTGTTATTACATATCATTTGTTTTTCTCATGATTTCAGTTGTAATCTTTCGTTTTCTCTTTTTATCTCATTTTTCCAACTTATTTTTCTTTTTCATTCAGCTTCTCTTTCAGCGCAAACGCCTTATCCTTGATACGGCGCTGTGCATTACGCGCCACAAGAACTTTGGAAACGTACCGTTTTGCGTCATCATTCTTTCCGATTCGTCGGGCCAGTTCTGCCAAAAGATAAAGCATCGTATATTCATCCATGCCGCACATTGGGAAATCTTCTTTACTGAATGCTACCGAGAAACCTTCGTAAGCATTGCTCAAAAGTTCCTTTTCCTCATTAATCAGCTGCGCCACTTCTTCTTTTTTGTAATCGCCCTGCATCAGTAATTCTCTCTTGCCGCGACACAGCCATGCCATCTTCAGACATGTATATGCTCTTTCGCTGTTCTTCCCATTTTTTACAACAGTATTTAAAAGTGCCATTTTATGTCTCGCAAGGGCATCATCATATGTATATATTCTTCCGGATTCCGGCTGATAATGAAAATTTGCAGAAATCTTTTCTTTTATATTTTTAGCCTGGCTGTCCATGACGAAATTGAAATAACGGTTCAAAGTCGCATATCCGCATTTTGGACAAAGAATTGCGTCGTACTTCAGCGAATCAACTCCCATATACCGGGGGCGGAGATCGGAATCTGCTCCTGCCAGACGAACCTTACCGGCACGAACCATCCGGCTTTTAAATTCGTTGTCGCATACCGGACAGGTATAACTTTTATCAAAAAGTAAATCTTCTTCGCTGATTTCCTTTTTCTGCTCCTGAGCTGCTTTTTCCGCATTCTGTTTATCATCACCATTTTCCTGATAAACATCTACCTTTTCAACATTTTTAAATCCGAAACTTTCCAACCCCGCAAAAATATTAGACATATCTACACCTCATTTCTTTGTTTACTTGTTTGG
>CAZGDT010000270.1:0-1975 GCA_964524245.1 uncultured Eubacterium sp.
CTAAGCTTTCAGACGGAGCCGGATGGCCCATTTATTACAAATTTTGACACACCATATCTTGGAATTCAGAAGCAGGGTCATGGAGCTTTGGTTGATACACCAAGTGGAGAATGGTACTATGCCAGCCTTTGCGGACGTCCTTGGACTCACGAAAACGAAAGCTGTATTGATCCCCGCGGGTATTGTACGTTAGGACGCGAGACGGCGATTCAGAAAGTATACTGGGATGAAGAAGGATGGCCGCGTATTGTAGGAGGACATGGTGGACAGATGTTAGTGGATGCACCAAAAGATGGCATTCCGACGGAAGCTCCATCGGATCATTCTCTGCATGATGATTTTGATATGCCGAAACTTCATGATGAATGGAACACGCTTCGTGTGCCGTTTACAGAAGCGATGGGAACGACGGGAGATGGGAAATTGACATTATATGGACAGGGGTCCTTATGCAATACGCATGAATTATCTCTTGTTGCAAAACGATGGCAGGCATTTTACTTCGATGCTTCCGTGAAAGTGTCATTTTCTCCGTTTGGTTATCAGCAGATGGCCGGACTCACAAATTATTACAACGATAAACACTGGTCATTTGCTTTTGTTACATGGAATGAGAAAAATGGCCGTGTAATTGAAGTGGCACAGTGTGATCGTGGAAGATATACATCATTCCTTCGCGACGAGGCGATTCCGGTACCGGAAGGATCAGATGTATGGTTCCGCGTAAAAGTGAGAAAAGAGAGTTATGTTTATGAATACTCTTTTGATGGTGAGAATTATTTGGAAATACCGGTGACATTGGATGCGGCTGTCTTATCAGATGATTATGTAGTGCAGAGTTATGGCGGCTTCTTCACGGGAGCCTTTGTAGGACTTGCCTGTGTGGATTATGCCGGCTACAATACACCTGCGGAATTTAGAAGTTTTGATTATAAAGAAATAGAAAAATAAAGAACCGGATAAGATAAATCAGCAGGAATTATTTAATATTCCTGCTGGTTTGTCATGAAAGGAGAGGACATGCTTCGGATTGAGGATGAATTAAAGCACGATCGGATATCCCGGTTTCAGCTTTTATATGGGGAAGAACGATATATGGTTCGTTATTATAAAAACAGGTTGATTCAAAAATTGTCACAACCGGATGATGAAATGAACCGGACATTTTTTTGTGATAAATCATTAGAAACGTCCCAAATTGCGGAAGCGGCACAAGTCCTTCCTTTTTTTGCCGAACGCCGACTCCTTGTAGTGGAAGATAGTGGTTTTTTTAAGACGGGAAGTGATATGGCTGATTATATTGAATCCTTTCCGGAAACAACGTATATTGTGTTTGTAGAGCGCGAAGTTGATAAAAGAAACCGCTTATATAAATGGATGGGAAAAAACGGATGTGTAACAGAGTGTATGCCGCAACAGGAGAAAATGCTTAAGCAATGGATGACAGGATATGTGAAAAAGGCAGGGAAGAGTATCACTGTGAAAAGCATGGAGAGACTGATAGAGCGTGTTGGTACGGACATGGAAATGCTTAGTAATGAATTGGAAAAATGCATTGGTTATGTAGGAGAGCGAATGGCAATCGAGGATTCGGATGTTGATGCAATATCCTCCGGATTGACGGTATCAAAACTGTTTAATATGATTGACGCGGTGGCAATGGGGGAGAAGAATCGTGCATTGCATTTGTATGATGATTTGCTGGCCAATCGTGAATCGCCGATGTCTATTCTTTATATGTTTTCACGGCACATTAATATTTTACTTCAAATAAAAGAATGTAACAGTCTGTCATTGAGTCAGAGTGAGATGGCAAAAAAATGCGGAATTCCTCCATTTACCGTGCCTAAGTATGCAAGACAGGCCTCTCTTTTTTCTAGAAGTAAATTGCTTCTCATGCTTGAAAAAAGGATTGAATATGAAGAAAAATTTAAGCAGGGAAGACTGAACGATCAGCTGGCTGTGGAATTGTTTT
>CAZGDT010000271.1:0-1961 GCA_964524245.1 uncultured Eubacterium sp.
TGAACGTCTGTATTTCATAGGACTTCAGGACGGAGAAGGATTAGCTTTTTTAAATAAACTGAACCATCTGGATGATAATGCAGATACCAATAAATGACTCTCCGGAATGGAGGTTTTGCTTATGAACAAAATTATATGCTATTCGCATATTGGAAAGAGATCAAATCACGAAGACAACTTTTTTATTAACGGCACATATCTGGCATCCGACCTACAAGGGAGGATGCCGGATAATGAATGTTGTTACGTAAATGAGTCGCTGCTTTCTCCGGTACGTCTTTACGCCGTCAGTGATGGAATGGGAGGACATAATGCCGGGGAAGTCGCAAGTCGAATTTGTGTGGAAAAGCTTTCTGCGGCACATAAACATTTGCAGCATTATTCTTCAATAAAAGATGTTGCCTCTTATCTTCAAACTACAATTGCGGAAATTAATGAATCCGTATGCAATTTAAGTCAAGAGCAGGAAGAACTGAAGGGCATGGGAGCAACTCTTGTATTGGTTGTTATCTACGAAAACGAGTATGCCGTTTTAAATGTAGGCGATAGTCGTACCTACCATTTCAACGGCGAATCTCTTGTACAAATAACGAAAGATCATACCGAAGGACAGCGTATGCTCGATTTGGGATTATTGACCAGAAAAGAGCTTTCGGAGTTTCCCGCAAGAAAAAACCTGAACCGTTACATAGGATATAATCAAATTGGGTATATCTTGCAAGCCGATGAATACTATCCCGAATTAGAAGACGGAATACTTCTTCTTTGCAGCGATGGCATTTCCGATTTTATATCGGACGTGCGAATTGCCGAAATTCTATCTTCCGAAGCTAATCTTGAAGTCGCCGGAAAACAACTGATTAACGAAGCGATTACATCTCAAAATGCAGATAATGCAACTGTGATATTAATACCCATTAGGAGGTAACCTTTATGTCTCAAACAAACCTAATCGGTAAAATAATTTTAGGATACACTGTTAGCGAAAAGCTGGGCTCGGGTTCATTTGCAACTGTTTACAAGGTAGTTAAAAATAATGCATCCGGTCAATACGTTCGTGCCTTGAAACACATTACAATCCCTACGGAAAAACAGTATAATTCTGTATTGAATTCTATGGGCGGTGATGTTTCTAAAGTTGACAGCTACTTTTCCCAAATGCTTGATAATATCGTTTCGGAAATCAGAATTCTCAACGATTTATCGGAAAAAGAAGTAGCTCATGTCGTACGGTATTTCGAGCACGAAATTCTTGCTACCGAAAACCCGAAACGTTATGACATTTTTATCTTGATGGAATTTTTGACTCCTCTTGATGATTATATTGATAATAAAGATCTTAAAGTACGTGATGTCATAGGACTTGGCTTGGACTTGTTACATGGACTACAGGCATGTCATGATAACGGTGTAATTCACCGTGATGTTAAAGACGCTAACATATTCGTATCAAATAGCGGTGAATATAAGCTTGGTGATTTTGGTGTTTCAAAAGTCCTAAAAGATAGTTCTAAAGCCGAATCTGTGAAAGGCACCCCCAATTTTCTTGCACCGGAAGTGTATCTTGGGAAGGAAGGCTATACCAAGTCCATCGACCTGTATTCGCTTGGCATTGTACTTTACAGGCTTTTAAATTACAATAGGAATCCCTTCTTGCCCCATTTCCCCGAGCAATATTTTGCACAAGACGAGGATAAAGCCTTTGAAGAACGAATGAGCGGAAAGACACCCGATCTTCCTTCTCTTGGCGGTGAAGAAATCGGACAGGTTATTGTAAAAGCCATTTCCGACAGATATGAAAGGTTTCAAACGGCAGATGAGTTTATTAAGGCATTAGAATCGGCTGTTAACAGGACCTCCGATGAAGAACTTAACAAAAGCACTAAGTTCAGAACTGCTTTTGCTGCTTATCCCCAAAATGAAAGAAAAGAAAAGCTATACGGTTCTACTATAGGAGAAAC
>CAZGDT010000272.1:0-1936 GCA_964524245.1 uncultured Eubacterium sp.
GCGGACCTCTTATGCATGTGATTGCAGCGAAGGCATTGTGTTTTAAGGAAGCATTGGATCCAAGCTTCAAAGAGTATGGTAAAAATATTATAGATAATGCACAGGCACTTTGCAAAGGCTTGCAGAACCGTGGTGTGGATATTGTATCCGGGGGCACGGACAATCATTTAATGTTAGTTGATCTGGCAGCAAAAGGACTGACAGGAAAAGAAGTTGAAAAATGGTTGGATGATGCCAATATTACAGCCAATAAAAATACGATTCCAAATGATCCGCAGTCGCCGTTTGTGACCAGTGGAATTCGTCTTGGAACAGCGGCAGTAACCAGTCGTGGAATGAATACGGAAGATATGGATCAGATTGCCGGCGCAATCGCCATGCTGATTGATGATCATGAAGCAAATACAGAAAAAGCCAAGGCAATTGTCAAAGAACTGACGGATAAATATCCGTTGTATTGATAAAACAGCATGCAGTAATTATAACATAAGTCTGGACAGCTATGTCCGGACTTATGATTCTTATATAAGAGGTGATAATATGCAGGATGCAAAAAAAAGTGCAAATGCCGTTTTGGCAGAAAAAATTATTGAAAAATTAAACATGCGTCAGATGGAAGGTTATTACACAGAGACAAAGGAAGAGGCGCTTTCACTTCTTCAGAATGAATTTTTGACAGAGGGAAAATCCGTCTGTTACGGCGGTTCTATGACATTAAAAGAAGCAGGTGTCCTTTCCTGGCTTACCGAAAGCAGCATTTGCGACGTTATTGACCGTACGGCATTTTCCACACCGGAAGAAGAAAAAGAGATTAAAGCAAGGATGATTAATGCGGACTACTTCCTTATGAGCACGAATGCAATTACGGCGGATGGAGAACTTGTTAATATTGACGGGATGGCAAATCGTGTCAGCTTTTTGTGTTATGGACCGGAGAATGTGATAATTCTTGCGGGGATGAATAAAGTGGTAACGGACGTGGAAGAAGGATTCAAGCGAATTCGTCTTAAAGCATGTCCGCCAAACACCATTCGTCTAAACAAAAAAACACCATGTGCCGCCAATGGAATTTGCGGCGACTGCTATGGGAAAGACAGTATATGCAGTCAGTTTGTGGTAACAAGACGCAGTACGGTAAAGGGACGGATTAAAGTAATTCTTGTCGGTGAAGAATTAGGTTTTTAAGAGAAAATAAAATGAAAAAACGATTATTTATTGCGGAAAAACCAAGTGTTGCGCAGGAATTTGCACGTATATTGAAAGTGAATGCCAGACGGGGAGACGGTTATCTGGAGTCGGAAGATACGATTGTTACATGGTGTGTTGGTCATTTAGTGACAATGAGTTATCCGGAAGTTTATGATGCTGCTTTGAAAAAATGGTCATTAGATACTCTTCCCTTTTTGCCTGAAAAATTTTTATATGAAGTAATTCCCGGCGTTAAAAAGCAGTTTGATACGGTCAGTTATTTATTGAACCGCGAAGATGTGGACACCATTTATATTTGCACGGACTCCGGACGCGAGGGAGAGTACATCTATCGTCTGGTAGACCAAATGGCACAGGTTTCATCGGAAAAGAAGAAACTGCGTGTGTGGATTGATTCCCAGACAGAAGATGAAATACTGCGTGGAATACGTGAGGCAAAGCCGATGGCTGCATATGATAATATCAGTAATTCGGCTTATTTGCGTGCCAAAGAAGATTATCTGATGGGGATCAATTTTTCACGTGTCTTATCTTTGAAATATGGCGGATGGCTGAATGATACGTTAAAAGACTCCAAATGGACATCCGTATCGGTTGGCCGCGTGATGACCTGTGTGCTTGGCATGGTGGTAAAGAGGGAAATGCAAATTCGCGATTTTGTCAAAACACCATTCTATCGTGTCATTGGAAATTTCGAATTGCAGGGAAAAACGTTTCAGGGAGAATG
>CAZGDT010000273.1:0-1912 GCA_964524245.1 uncultured Eubacterium sp.
TCCATAAAATCAGGTTCTTTTTCCGGATCCGGCTGATGGACAATACCTTTGTATCCTTCACCGGTGGTGCGGGGCTTGTTTGTATAAATACGCGGAATGATTAAGATTTTTTCGTCAACTTTTTCCTGCATTTTTGCAAGACGTAAAATGTATTCACAGACGGAATCTTCATGGTCTGCGGAACAGGGACCGATAATCAGAAGGAACTTATCGGATTCCCCGGTTATTACATCACGAATCTGCATGTCGCGAATTTGTTTCCTTTTTTTTTGCTCCGGTGTCAGGGAATATAATTCCTGCAAAACTTCCGGGGAGATGATTTCTTTTTTGTAGTGAATACTCATGATTGTAAATTCTCCTTTGCTTCATGTCATACGGCAATATTCTACTCCTTTTTGGGGTGAGTGTCAATTCGTTCATACTTTCGTAACATTTCCAGTGTATAGTTATATGGTCAATGTGGTGTCATGAGATTATCACGGAAAAAGAGACGGACTACATAAAGGAGGGTCAGAAATTGATCAAAGTAGAACATCTGGTAAAACGCTATGGGAAACGCAATGTTGTGGATGACTTGAGTTTTACGGTAGAGAAGGGACAAATCGTTGGTTTTCTGGGACCGAATGGAGCGGGTAAATCTACGACCATGAATATGATTACCGGTTATATTTCGGCGACGGAAGGGACGATAGAGATAGATGGAGTTGACATCTTTGAAGAACCGGAGAAGGCAAAGAAAAAAATCGGCTATCTTCCGGAAATGCCGCCCCTGTACCCGGATATGCTGGTGCGGGAGTATTTGAATTTTGTCTGTGACTTAAAAAAAGTCGGGCGTGACAAAAAAGAACAGATGGTGTCTAAAGTGATGCGTCGTACTAAGATTACGGATGTGTCAGAACGTCTGATTAAAAATCTGTCGAAAGGTTACAGACAGCGTGTCGGATTTGCCGGTGCAATGATCGGAGACCCGGAAATTCTTATTTTTGACGAGCCGACAGTAGGTCTGGATCCGAAACAGATTTTGGAAATCAGGGATCTGATACGTGAGTTAAGTGATAAACATACAATTCTTTTGAGTTCACATATTATGCAGGAAGTAAGTGCAGTCTGCAACGAAATAATTATTATCAATGAAGGAAAGATGATCGTAAAAGATACACCGGAGAACATTTCTTCACATATTGAGCAGACGAATGAACTTGTCATGGAAGTGAAAGGGAATAGAGAACTTGTTCGCAGCACATTGGAAACAATAGAAAGTGTTCAGAACCTCAAGGTGTCCGGTTCTGCCGAAAAAGAAGAATGCACGGTTTCTATTGTGACAGATGCGGAGCATGATATTCGTGAAGAAGTTTTTTATGCATTGGCTGATAATCATTGTGCAATTTTGGAAATGCATACAAAAGAACCTTCGCTCGAGGAAAGCTTTATTCAATTAACGGGTAATGGAAGCCGTCAGATGGCAAATCGACACAAAAAGGAGGATGCAAATCATGAGAGCGATAATTAAGAAAGAACTTCGATCCTATTTTACTTCTGCGATTGCATGGGTTTTTCTGGCATTTTTTCTTGCTTTGACCGGATTGTTTTTCTTTTTATATAATCTAAATGGAGGATCTTTAGATTTCTCCAATGTGTATGGGGCGATTGAAATCTTTTTTATTCTTCTTTTAATCCCTGTACTTACGATGAAGAGTATGGCAGATGAGAAGCATCAAAAAACAGATCAGCTTTTATATACATCACCGATTTCCATCGGCAGGGTTGTGGTAGGAAAGTATCTGGCATTGGTTATTTTATTTGCCGTAGCAATGCTTATTGTATCCGTCTATCCCATTATTTTACAGAACCTTGTTCGTCAGGTGGCGGAAGAAGGCTCGACTGCTTATACGGTAAATTATGCGGTTGCTTA
>CAZGDT010000274.1:0-1908 GCA_964524245.1 uncultured Eubacterium sp.
AGGGAAGAAACAGGGTAAGGACAAGAAAAATGCTGATTAATCTTTTCATAACTTTTCCCTCTCTTACTTTTTTGCACAATATGCATTGCTGTATTTGCTATACTCTTTGTTTGGTTTGTAATATGCGCGGATTTTGTAGCAATTGCCTTTTGCTGTCTTCGTTATCTGATATTTCGTCCCTGCAGTCATTGTCTTTCTTTTATACTTCTTTTGATTTTTCTTTTTTTCATAAATCACGTAATTTGTTGCATTCTTTACTTTTTTCCAAATAAGTATACATCCCTTCCCTTTCTTTTTTCCTTTTAATTCAGGTTTAGATAATTTAGCATAAACTATTATGGTTCGAAAATCTTGTGCCCCTGTATACCGGTCATACACACGGATTTTTACACTTCCTGTTTCTTTTGCTTGAATTGTTCCGTTTTTAGTAACAGAAACTACTCTCGAATCTGATGATTTCCATACAATTTTCTTTTTCGTTGGCGAAACCGGCGTTAGCACAGCATTTAATTTCTTTTTTTGCCCCAATTTTATTTTTTTCGGTGCTCCTTTCATATTGATGTCCTGCACATAACTTTGAACATGAACTTTACATTTGGCTGTATATCCGCCTTCATCTGTTTTTATTTCTATTTCACATTCGCCAAGCGCATTTGCCGTTACGGTTCCCACGGATGTCACGGAAGCAATCGCAGGATTTGTACTTTTCCATGTCACTTTTCGATTGGAAGCATTCTTAGGCAGCATGGACCAGACAATCTTTTTTTGCTCCTGTATGTCCATATCCAAAGTTTCCTGAACCTGTACTCCCTTTATGGGAACAGGATGAACGGTAACCGGACACTCACCGGTTACTTTATCCCGAATTGCCGTTGCCGTCAATTTAGTACTCCCCGGATTCACCGCTTTATAATGTCCGTCCGAATATAATTGCATAATGTATGAATCATCACTGCTTAAAGTATATGCCGGTCTGGATGCATTTTCCGGAATTACCTTTACCTGTACCTCACCCTTTATTCCATCATCAACATCCAGTTTTGCCGGTATAAACTCGTATCCCTGAACCGGTATATATGGCTTTATTGTCATCCGGCACTTTGCCTGACATTCCGGATTCTGCTCACTGGTAACAGTCACAACCGCCGAGCCTATCCCTGCCGCATGAAAATGTCCGTCTGAATCCACCTTTACCACATTTGTGTTTGAACTTTGATATACAACATTTGTATTTGTTGCGTTTTTAGGTAATATTTCTGTATGAAAGAAATCATCTTCTCCTTCATAATATAATAATTCTTTTTCTACATTAATCTGTTTAACCGGTATGTAAACATCACTTTTCCTGACGTAACCCCAAAATTCATTTGACTCGCCAAAAGTTTTATCTCCCATTAATTCGACACGATAAAATCCATCACATTGCGAAACAACATTTACTTCTTTTTCCTCTGCCAAAATTTCTTTAATTTCTGTAGATTTTGAGGTGATATTAGATTGGTTACTGCAACCATAATAAACGGTTGCCCCGGAGCGGACTCTTCCCTCTGCCGCCTGTGGATAATACGTCATAACAGAAATCAACAGGCTTCTTTTTACTGTTTGTTTCCCTGCCTTGCAGGTCATATTCAAAACAGCTATCCCTTCTTTAATTGCTGTCACTTCATAACATTCTTCATATTCTTCATCTTCTTCAACCTGACACACATCACTCTGACTGCTTGTAATAATCACGTCGGATACTTCTGCCTCGCCGGTTGCTTCTGCTGTTAATTTTACACTGGAACCGGGTGTCAGACCAAGATGAAATCTGGCCTGTCCCCAGTTTTCCCAAATGACAATTCGCGCCCCCTTTCCTTCCGTAACAGCTTTTATTAATTTTGATCCTGCCATACCGGTTATAATACA
>CAZGDT010000275.1:0-1901 GCA_964524245.1 uncultured Eubacterium sp.
CTCAGAGAAGAGCTCTTGAATCAGCCGATAAAGATGGTAAACGGCGAAATCGTAATTCCCGACGAACCGGGACTTGGCATACACATTAATGATGAAATAATAGAAAAGTATGCATACATAGCGGGAACCGAGCAGAGATTTAAGGTGGAATCAAAATAAAATGGCAGCATATTTTCAAAGAATGGATTTTGCCCATATTGACTGTAAGGCGTCGATACTTGTGAGCGGATATCCCGAAGATGTGAACATCGAAATAGGGTGTTTCGGGTATTATGTAAAAAAAGACGGGAAAAATATTATTGTCGATACCGGCATAGAAGATATCGATACCGTCAATGCCACAAAATCAAGCAAGGATGACTGGCACAGAACAGAGTCCGCCATGTGCATGGACGATAACCTCAAAAGTATCGGACTTAATGCCTGCGATGTCGATGAGGTGTATATAACACACAGTCACTATGATCACATTTCTTCGCTGCATATGTTCACCGAGGCGGTTGTGTATATGTCGCAGAAGGAATACGAATATTTGATGAGCGGCGAAAATCCTCATTGCAGGTATCTGAAAAACACGATAGAATTTTTGGAGAAAAAGAAAAACGAGGCAAAGCTTGTATTGATAGACAAAGAGTTTTCAAAATCCGGCATCGAATGTACGGTTGTGGGCGGACATACTCCGGGAAGCATGCTTGTGTGCATCGACAATCTTTTGTTTAGCGGCGATGCAATCTTCCTTTTGAAAAATATTGAGGAAAACAAACCCATAGGCTTTTGCAACGAACCGGAAAACGCACTTCGGGCACTCAGGCTTTGCTTGCGGCATAAAGGATATGTGCTTACGGGTCATGACTTAAAATGCCCGGGAAATACGGAGGAAACAAATGTTTGATTTAACCGAAAAAACAGCATTGGTAACGGGTTCGAGCCGAGGTATAGGCAAGGCAATCGCCCAAAAGCTTGCCGAGGCGGGAGCTGCGGTTATAGTTCACGGCAGGAGCGAAAGCGCCAAGCTTAAAGAAACTGCGGACGAAATTATCAAATGCGGCGGCACGGCTTATACCGAATATGCCGATACGTATGAACCCAAGCAGATTGAAGAAATGTTTGCAAGAATAAAAAGCAAACACAAAAAAATAGATATACTCGTAAATAATGCCGCAATTCTCTCAAGAGTGCCTTTTATGGAGCTTGAGTATGAGGAATGGGACAGAATAATGCAGACAAACGTCAGAGGATACTTCCTTTGCGCAAAACATGCCGCAGAGCTGATGATTCCTCAGAAATACGGAAGAATTATCAATATTTCTTCGATTTCTCAGTACGAGGCCGCTCCGGGCAGAATACATTACTGTGCTTCAAAGGCGGCTATAGGTATGCTCACAAAGGGTATCGCCCTCGAGCTTGCTCCGTACGGCATTACGGCAAATGAAGTTTTGCCGGGAAGCATACATACCGATTTTAACGATGATGTACTCAGCAATGAAGAATACTATCAAAACTGCGTTTCGGGAATTCCGCTCGGCAGAATAGGCAAGCCGGAGGATATCGCCGGAGCCGTGGTTATGCTTGCGGCGGACGAGTCGTCTTACATAAGCGGCGCCGAGATTGTGGTTGACGGCGCAAAAACAGTATTTTAGGAGGATGAACGGATATGTTTAAGGGAGTATGCCCTGTTGTAAATGTACCTTTTAAAGAGGATTATTCGATAGATTTCAAAGGGCTCGCAAATATAGTTGATTATGTAATTGAACAGGGTTGCCGCAGCGTATGCCTGTTTGCCTTCAACAGTGAGCCGCACAAACTATCGTTTGATGAAAAGAAAACAACAATAAAAGAATTTTTGAAATCCGTTGACAAAAGAATCGAAACCCTGATAGGTATAGTGGAAAACTCGCTTC
>CAZGDT010000276.1:0-1880 GCA_964524245.1 uncultured Eubacterium sp.
ATACCACCTGTAAAGAAAAAAACTTTACAGGTGGTGCTGTGTATGGAAAAAGAAAAATCATTACGCGAGATAGATGAGATTGTTGAAATTTCTTTATTATATGATTTTTATGGTGCCCTGTTGAAGGATAACCATCGTCGTATTTTGGAAGATTACATATGGAATAATTTATCACTATCCGAGATTGCGGGTGAGCATGGTATTACACGGCAGGGTGTTTATGATATTGTAAAAAGAAGCTGCCGGCGACTCCGTGAGTATGAGAGGAAGCTTTGTCTTGTGGAGAAGTTTCAGCTGACAAAGGACAGACTGCACCGGATTGAAGAACTGATTCGGACAGGAACTGATGATGAGCTGGCGGAGAAAATCACGATATTGGCAGAAGAAATATATGAAATGATTTGAGAAAGGTAGCGTGTTTATGGCTTTTGATAATCTTACGGCGAAATTACAAAATGTATTCAAGGGACTGCGAAGCAAGGGCAGACTGACAGAAGCTGATGTTAAGGCGGCACTTCGGGAAGTGAAAATGGCGCTTTTGGAAGCGGATGTCAATTTCAAAGTTGTGAAGCAGTTTATTAAGGCGGTACAGGAACGTGCGACCGGAGAGGATGTGTTGAATAGTCTGACACCCGGACAGACCGTTATTAAGTATGTGAATGAAGAAATGGTCAGGATGATGGGAGAGACGACGGCAGAGATTAATCTTCTTCCCGGAAATGAAATTACGGTAATTATGATGTGCGGTTTGCAGGGTGCCGGTAAAACCACTACGACGGCAAAGATTGCCGGTAAGCTGAAGGAGAAGGGAAAGCGACCGCTTTTGGCGGCCTGTGACGTATATCGTCCGGCGGCCGTAGAACAGCTGCAGATTAACGGAAGGAAGCAGAATGTCCCTGTTTTTTCCATGGGAACCAATCATGATCCGGTGAATATTGCAAAAGCGGCATTGGAACATGCGAAGTCGAATGGCAATAATGTTGTTATTCTGGATACGGCAGGACGTCTTCACGTAGATGAAGAGATGATGGCGGAACTGGCTGATATTAAAGATAAGATTGAAGTACACCAGACGATTCTTGTTGTTGATTCCATGACAGGACAGGATGCGGTCAATGTGGCACAGATGTTTGATGAAAAGCTGCATGTGGATGGAGTAGTTCTTACAAAATTGGATAGTGACACAAGGGGAGGAGCAGCTCTTTCGATTCGGGCAATAACGGGACGTCCGATTTATTATGTGGGTATGGGAGAAAAGCTCTCAGACCTTGAGCAGTTTTATCCGGACCGCATGGCTTCCCGGATTCTGGGGATGGGTGATGTGCTGTCATTGATTGAAAAAGCGGAAGCGGAAATTGATGAAGAAAAAGCAGCGCAGATGGCGAAGAAAATAAAAAAAGCAGAGTTTGATTTCAATGATTTTTTGGAACAGATGCAGCAGATGAAGAAGATGGGCGGTCTGTCAAGTATTTTAAGTATGCTGCCCGGTATGGGACTGCCGTCTGATTTGGAAATAGACGATGACGCACTAAAAGGGACGGAAGCAATTATCTATTCCATGACACTGGATGAGAGAACCAACCCGTCGATTATTAATCCGTCCAGAAAACGCCGGATTGCAGCCGGAGCCGGAGTTGATATCAGTGAAGTGAATCGGTTGATTAAACAGTTTGAACAGAGCCGCAAAATGATGAAACAAATGTCCGGAATGATGTCAGGAAAAGGACGAAGACGCGGCGGGTTCGGCGGATTTAAATTTCCCTTTGGGGGAATGTGATTCAGTTTTCCAAAAGGATTTCCAAAAGAAATTCTTTAAGGATAAATATTTAGAAAGAGATAAGGAGGTGAAAGACGTGGCAGTAAAAATCAGATTAAAGAGA
>CAZGDT010000277.1:0-1876 GCA_964524245.1 uncultured Eubacterium sp.
GGAATGGATTGCAGCGGGCGCACCCGTTATTGACTTTTTGCTTTTATGAGCCATAGTGCATACCTCGCCGTTATGATTTGTGCAAAAAATCTGTTACGCCTTACGGCCGAAAATCATTCCCGTCAAATCCCCAGCAGTTGTTTTTTCTTGGCAATGAATTCTTCTTCTGTGATGATTCCTTCATCCCATAACTGCTTAAATTTCCTAATCTCATCGGCATCGGAGTGTGGATGTTCCGACGCTACAGGTTGAGATTGCCACGCATTGAAGCGTTTTTGCATTTTTCTTCCGATTTCAAGGTATTCATAGGCGTGCGGAAACTCAACATTTGATGAGTCGCAGACGGACAAAAAGCTTGAGACTTTCCAGACTGCGTCTGTCCCGCCGCCGAGCTG
This sequence comes from uncultured Eubacterium sp., assembly GCA_964524245.1. Classification (GTDB taxonomy): domain Bacteria; phylum Bacillota; class Clostridia; order Lachnospirales; family Lachnospiraceae; genus Eubacterium_F. Next base: position 396 of record CAZGDT010000277.1, read on the forward strand.
GAGCGTTATCATACCGGGACGCATTTTACTTTTCGGGTCTTTCAGCGAGAAACTGATAACTTGTGAAAATGGAATGGTCTGCTTTTGTTTTAGCCAGTACAGTGAAAAGAACCCGTTCTCCATGGTAAGATATGATTTGCCATCCCAAGTTCTGACAGTAAGCGCAGACGTTTCACTCATGTCTCATTCCTCCCAGTAATTTGAATCGAATATCGCATAGTTGGATAAGAAATAACGGGCGTAGATCGCGCCGACCTGTTTAGTCGTGCCGTTTGGCATATCCATTGCTTCGCCTATGTAGGAGTTTTGATTTTAGGGGCAAATCCATTTAAGCAACGGTTGTGACCATACATTGTTAACAAAGCTGTTATTTCATCCTTGGGAAAGAAGTATAGACACAAGCCATCTTCATTGTACGCATAAGAATCCAATAGTTCCGCGGCACTCTTAGCACCATAGGGGTATTCTAATGTCAAGGGATGGTCATCCCTGTCAAAAACAAGCTCTTCCGTCCAGTCGAATTTCCGCTTCAGGTATAGGTATGTTCTCCTAACAGCTTTGGTGAAATTTGAAGCGCATGAAATTGAATACTTCTTCGGCAAATACTGCGAAATATTGGGATGATTCTCTACGCACCAGTTTATCAAGTCTGCTTTTTTTAGCTTGTTCTCATCAACGATATTCAGCTTACTAAGCAAATCTGTGATATCTTTCTTCCTCATGTCATTCAAAACAGAGACTGCACCACATGGCTTAATAGCAAACAAGGGGCACATCAAAATTGCTTGCAAATCATCTGTTATATACGCGTCTGTGGAGGAACATTCGGGGTTCATGAGCAGGAGAAGAATATTCTTGAAAAACAGTTGGCATCGGTCATCATAGTTTTCGACTTCTGCAACAGCTTCCTGCAAGGACAACTGGAGATTTTTGTTCAGCCCTGCCGAGAAAGAGCTGGGAATGTCTCCACATTCCATAGCTAAACGGTAGATGTGTTTGCAGGGCAATCTTCTCCTGAAAAAGTCACCACAGTTGCAGGTATTGAGTGTTGTTGTGTATGGGGATTTACCAGAACCGGGAAAAATCCCCTCCTTTTTTTCCTTATCAACACTGGAAGGAGTCGTGTCAGTCTTTTTCGCTGTTGCAAGACGCTTCAACTGATCTGGAATAGAGTGAATAGACGCATCCCAATTTCCAAAAGTCCACGAAACCACATCTTTTTCCGCCATAATTATCCTCCATTCGGTTATTTTCTAACAACGGTTGTAATTCTTCGATGCTTTATGATATGATTATTATGCTGTCGGCAGCCATTACAACAAAGGAGCTGCTTATCATGACAAAAACGGAGTTAGAACAGTTCCGCAAGCTCTCCGAGATGGCGGAACTGGCCGAATCTGCCCAAAATGCAGATAAATTTTTGGCGTTTATTCGCTTTTGCGTTGAGCGTCTAAAAAAAGGCGACCAAGTTCAAGCAATTT
>CAZGDT010000278.1:0-1867 GCA_964524245.1 uncultured Eubacterium sp.
TTATATCCGGCTTTCTGCAATGCTGTTTTCATAGTTGATGTGGTCCAGCCGTTACTTCCATACGACACACCAGATGCACCAGAAGCAACCGCCGCCACATTTTGTAAACTTGAGCAGTCGCAATTACATTTTCCGACTTTTGATAAATCGTATTTTTTCGATTTAGCGAGGGCGTTAAGTGTATTCCTGTCAGATTGCCCATACCCGATATTATCGTTTGCACACGCTGCTTCTATTGCCTGCGCGTGTTTTTCCCTTACAGACGCATCTGAATGAATAGCAACAAAGTCCCACGGTTTTGCATACCACTCGCGGACACAGACCTCTTTTCCGGTGCTGTCTCCCTTTGAGCCGTTGACTGTTCCTTTTTCACTAATGCTAGCATGTCCAATTCTCGTTCCCAAAGATTTTACCTCCACATCTTTCGCACGCTTTATGCCGGACTCTCCGGCAATCCTTGTTTCCTAAGCAGCTCTATTCTCTGTTTCATCTCAAAAATAGCAACTTCTTCATTTGATTCTTCAAATCCAGATTTTGATTCCATTTCAAGTGAAACAAATGGGTTTTTGATATATTTTGATTTTGCTTTTTTGTTAAAGCAATGATCAATCGCAAAAACAAGCGCAGAAATGCCATAGCTGCCAACCCATGCGTGTGCCATAGCGTCAGAATTTTTGACTTTCATCGCATATGCCTTTTCATAAGGCTTTAATTCCGTCGGGCAGCTTTCATTGATATATTGCGCATCAATCCCCCTGCCATCTGTCATAAGCAGCCAGTATGGCAGGATCTCGTCCATATAATACACTTCATCTAACTCTCGGACTGGTTCTGCTGATTCTCCTGCGGTGCATTCTCCTGTGGTGCGGTCTCCTGTTGGTTGCGCCGCATGCTCTTTGATAAAAAACCATTTGCCACCAATTCATCCTGCAAAATCATAAAAAGTCCTTGAATGTCAGAATCCGAAGAATCAAAATATTCATCAAGAAGTTCTCCTGTTTTTTCAATCGCGCGTCCTGTGCTTTCAACGTCTGAAAAATCACAGCCATACTCATCTTTATGGAATTTTTGCAAACCTACAAGCAGTAGCTTTGGCAAGATTCCCAGAACGGTATCCAACATGTCCAGTTCATTACCGCCAGCGTCTAATCCCGCAAGATCCTTAATAATTTTGCTCTTAACTGTCGCCAAGTATCCATACTGAATCTTATATTCCTTGTTTCCCGCTTTGATTGTTTTCATAATTTTTCCTTTCTTTTCAATAATCTAACTCAATCTCAAAATCTGCTGCATCATCTATCCCAGCCACCGCAGCCTTGCCTTTTATTGACTGGGTTAGGATTTTTTTGTCAGCGTAATGCTCTCAGGGTAGCCATTTTCATCTTCTGTAACTTCAACATCATAATCATCTTCAATCCAACGCGGCACCGTTGCAACAGATACCGTTGCCGTTCCGGTCAGATGATCGTCAGTCGCGGAATCCGGCGCGAAACTTTCTTGTCCAATGAAAGCACATATACCCTCCGAGCCTTTTCCGTCTGTGCCATAAAGAATACAGAAATCCAGCTTCTTTCCCTCGTTCTTCGCCATTTCATCCTTATATTTTTTCTCAAACGCACCAGGTATTTCCATAGATCCAGCAGAGCGTCGACCAGGTTCCTGCGTTTCAACCAAATCTTCTAGCGTAGACGTATCCACCATGTTCACACCACCGAACGGTGACGGGATTTCCTTTGCTCGCATCAAGAGATGATAAGTTCCCTCCCAGTATTTTCCCGCTTCCGGCGCCGCGTTTTGTTCTTTGTAAATAATTCTACTTTTTAATCCTGTTGCCATCTTTTTATTACCTCCATTAAAAAAAGAGCAT
>CAZGDT010000279.1:0-1852 GCA_964524245.1 uncultured Eubacterium sp.
ATTCCGTGACCAAACTGTCATTAGAGAACGCAGAAGAAAAAGGATATGTAATTCCGGAGAATTATCCGGAAGATGTTGTGCCGCAGTTGAATTTTACTACATTGGATAAGGCACTGGAACTTGCATATGCGAATGGAATGCAGATGCGGGCGCATACGCTGCTCTGGCATCAGCAGACACCAAGCTGGTTCTTCGCTTCCGGGTATTCCGGAACGACGGCGACGGATGCCGATACGATGGACGCCCGGCTTGAATTTTACGTGCAAAACGTAATGCTGCATACGATGGAAAAAGAGTATGAACTCACCGGGACATACGGTGAACTCGTTTATGCCTGGGATGTTGTGAATGAATATATTAATCGGAGTAACGGACCGACCAGTCTTTCCTGGGTGGATGTCTATACGGATATGGGGCTGCAGCCGACTTATGTAAAAAAAGCATATGAAACTGCCTATGAAATTTTATGTGAAAAAAATGTGCAGGATAAGGTAATATTGTATTATAATGATTACAATACCTATCAGAATGCAGACAGTATTGTTTCGCTGCTTGAATATGTGAATACGGGTTCCGGTGGAGAGAAAAAAGTAATTTGCGGCGGGATTGGTATGCAGAGTCATTTGGATATCAATTATCCGAGTGCGTCGGTCTTTGGAACGGCACTGGAGAAATTTTTGAATACGGGTCTGGAAGTGCAGATTACGGAACTGGATGTAACGATTAATTATGGTCAGCAGGAAAGTGGCGGCTGGGGATACGTGGACAAGAGTGAGACGGATGAAAATCAGGCCGCTTATATAACGGCACTGATGCAAACGATTCTTGATAAACATAAAAATCGCGACCGGACGACAAACGAGAAAGGGATTACGGGAATCACTCTATGGGGACTGTATGATTCCATTTCGTGGAGAAGTCAGAGTTCACCGCTCCTTTTTGGAACATCCGTTAATGACCCGAAGCCGTCGTTTACCGCTTTTATCAATGTGGCAAATCAATAAGATTGCAGAATCACATACATAATAGAAAAGAATGGAGGACATGAATCTATGAATAAATTTGTGCTAAGCTGTTGTTCTACGGCGGATTTGACGGAGCAGCATTTTCGGGAGAGAAATATTTCTTATATCTGTTTTCATTATGAACTGGATGGAAAGGAATACCCGGATGACCTTGGCAAAACGATGCCTTTTGACCGTTTTTATCAGGCAATGAAAGATGGTGCCGAGACGAAGACTTCCCAGATTAATGCGGAAGAATTTGAACAGTATTTTGAACCGTTTTTGCAGGAAGGATATGATATTTTGCATGTAACTCTGTCTTCCGGGATTACCGGTGTGGTGAATTCGGCAAATCTGGCACGTGACCTTCTGGCTGAGAAATATCCGGAACGTAAGATTTTTATCGTCGATTCGCTTGGGGCATCTTCCGGGTACGGATTGTTTATGGATCGTCTGGCAGATTTGCGTGATGAGGGAAAATCAGCGGAAGAGATTTATGAATGGGCACTTGCTCACCGTCTGCAGGTACATCATTGGTTTTTCTCAACTGATTTGACTTTTTACATCAAAGGCGGACGGGTTTCGAAGACAGCCGGATTTGTCGGCGGCATGTTGAACATTTGTCCACTGCTGAACATGGACAATCTGGGACATTTGATTCCACGTTACAAAATACGAACGAAAAAGAAAGTTATTCATGCGATTGTGGATAAAATGGAAGAATATGCACAGGATGGAACGGATTATACAGGGAAATGCTATATTTCTCATTCTGCCTGTTTTGAAGACGCAAAGGCTGTGGCAAATCTTGTAGAGGAACGCTTTCCAAATCTGAATGGAAATGTGGA
>CAZGDT010000280.1:0-1832 GCA_964524245.1 uncultured Eubacterium sp.
CAATCTTTCTTCGCCTGTTTTGTTCATAAAAGAATTTCCATTATCATATACAGGAGCCAAAGAATACATATTATTTTTTTCGTGAAAAAGTATACCCCAGTTTCCGTTATTTCTATCGTTATTATCAATAAAAATATCAACAACTGTCTGTCCCCAGAACCGTGGAATTATATCCGGTACAGCCTGTAAAACAGGGTTGTATTGCAGATGCAGTAACAGTTCGGTCAGATTAACAGCGTCACCGGTAGATGAACTGGCAAGTTCAGTTTCTAACTTTTCCGATAATTCCTTGTGTGCCGCGTTTTTTATCGTCCGGATTTCTGCTAGCTGTCCACGGGTGACACAAAAATCTTTGCACAATACAATAACTTTGTTGTCCCGGTAGCCAAGACAAGTTTTATGTGTATCAAATCCGAGCAAATCATAAATATGGCTACCAATATATTCAGAAAGTGGGGATGTTGTATATGCATCTGAATTTTTATCGTTTTTGAGTTTTTGCGTGTTCTTTGGATACTTTGCTATCCAATACTCATCATTAATTAAAAGTCCGTCTTTATCCCCTGCCATGCCGCCATAGATACCATGGCGGTTACTTAATTTGAAACTGTCTGCTGCTATGATTTTTGTGTCCATAGTCTTTCCCTCCTGTCAAACCATAGGATATTTTTGGCATATTGTATCCCATTGTTTCTGTGTTAGAATTTTTGCGGAACAGTAATTTTTGCAGAGAACGTCAATGGTGTCGGACAAGATATTATATTCCGCTCTGTTCTGCATAATATCCGCCTGTTCTATTTCTTCTATTGTATTTTTTAATACTTTCGGTATTTCGAAATCCACAATAATGGTTTCATCAATCCACGTGAATTTAGACATATAGTTTTCCATCCTTTATTCTATTTTATTTTCTGCTGCAGTTTTTCCGGTTCGGTATATATGACAGGCAGACCAATTTCGTTGGCGTGGTTTATGAACTGCACAAAATGACCTGCCGTTGGGAACATATTAACAGTGATTTCTTTTGTTTGTGTGAAATTTACTTTTTTCATGGCTTCCATGGCAACTTCTTTTTGTGTGCGTCCGGCTTTTATGCTATATTCCAAAATTGCTTCTATAGTATCAGTACTTTTAACTTCGTTACCTTTGCTATCTATTACTTTGTTTTCCGGAGCAAAAATAAGTTTACCGGAATGGGCATACCTTTCCGTAAACGCATAGTTGAAATCATACAGTGGAGCCAACGATATAATTTTTCCAGTATTGCTGTCCTGCAAAAATCCCCAATTCCCATCATGCAAATCCTCATTTCCGATAAGGTAAGTGGCAATACACATTTTGTAATAATCATCTCTTAATGCAGGAGCATCTTTAATACTTTGTAGCGGATCTAGCCCATGTGCCCAGCAATATTTCTTATATGCTTTGAATTTTACCAGTCCCATATCTTCGTTTGTAAAGATTTTTGATTTGCTTACCCATAAATCACCGTCGTATTGTGCAAGCGTATAATCAGCATGTTTTACATCAAAACAGTCTAATACTTTAGCGGCACATACTTCACGCACAATTTCGTTTGTGAGCGCATTATCATCCGCTTTTAACAAATACAAATCATCACCACTACGCACCCAGGATTTTGCAAACGTACCGTCCACACCCAAATCGGAAGCATTTTTTAGCTTGCCGTTAATTAAAGTGCTCATTTCTTTTTTGAGAGAAACAGGCGTTAAAGCGTTCACACTTCTGTTATGGAACAGGTTTACTTCTTCCCATGTAATATCCTCGTTTTCTTTTTTTGTCCAATACGCGTCATCCAGTGACAGACAATG
>CAZGDT010000281.1:0-1800 GCA_964524245.1 uncultured Eubacterium sp.
TACAAAACGCTGTTTCCACTGATTTTTATGATTTATCCACAGATGGGTGAAAAAATTGTAAAAGCTATCGGGAATATCAGTCGTTCTATGAGGAAAATTCCCTGTAGCTTCGGGATGTCAGAAATTTTTCCGGCAGAGGAACAGGCAAAAATGCTGGGGATTTTTGCTTTGTGTGATGCGCACCATTTGGGGGTTAAGGGGGCAGATGAAAAACTGATTTCGGAGTGCACAAAAAGAGAACTTGCCAGGGAAGACTTTAAAGGATTTTTAGAAAATGGTGTCTTTGAACGATATACACATATTATCGATACTACAGATGCATGCCTTGCTGTTGCAGAGATTACAGAAGATCAGGAATGGAAGGATGTTTTGTTAAAACTTGCGCAAAACTGGAAAAATGCGTATGACGAAGATGGACTTATGTCACAAAAATCTCCTTATTATGAAGGTACTCGTTATACATATTCCTTCCGATTACAGAACAATATGGAGGAACGTATCGCTCTGGCAGGTAGCAGGGAACAATTCGTGAAAATGCTGGATGACTTTTTCGGTTTCCAGGGAGAAAGCCTGAAACCAATAACAAGTCTGGATAGTGGAGAAGAGATTAGCAGGATACAAGAACGGTATAATAGATTTGAAGGCTTTAACAACGAATGTGATATGGAGACGCCTTATGCATACATTTATGCCGGCCGACATGATAGAACGTGTGAAATTGTTCATGAGTCTGTTTGTAAATCCTATATGACCGGAAAAGGAGGCATTCCAGGCAACAATGATTCCGGAGGACTTACATCGTGCTTTATGTGGAATGTACTGGGAATTTTTCCGGCAAGTGGTACTGGAGAATTTCTTATGGGTATGCCGCATGTTGACAAAGCTGTGATTGCACTTGCAAATGGGAAAACATTAAGGATAGAGGATAGACGGGAGTCAAAACAGGATTTTTATGTTCGTGCAGTGGAGTGGAATGGTGAGAAAATTACAAATTATAGAATCCGCATGCACCGTTTAATGGAAGGTGGTACTCTGATTTTTCTCTAATATTAAGAAAGTAACCTCATATATACGAAGGGAAGGTTGAGTAGGAAAGAAATAAAAGATACAGTGACAGTATATGAGCCAGCGACATCAGCAGCCAATACCTTCGGATTCCTTTCGAGGAACGGGACTGGTACCTGTCAAATATATTAAATTAAGTATAATATCGGGCAATGGCAGCCGGTTGTTGCGATTGCCCGAATGTAATAATAAAATAGGGAGTTTTTTTATGATGATAGAAATTTTAGAAGGTATTATGATACCGTTTATAGGTACTTCTTTGGGAGCAGCCTGTGTGTTTTTTATGCGTGGCGGTCTGAAGCACAGTGTGCAGAGAGCCTTGACCGGGTTTGCGGCAGGTGTCATGGTAGCTGCATCTGTGTGGAGTCTTTTGATTCCGTCTATGGAGCAGAGCGAGGGCATGGGTGTATGGAGCTTTGTGCCGGCAGTAGCGGGCTTTTGGATGGGCATTGTGTTTCTACTAGCCCTGGACAGAGCCATTCCGCATCTGCACTTAAACAGTGAAAAAGCAGAAGGACCACAGAGCCATTTGTCGCGCACGACCATGCTGGTGCTTGCGGTCGCTTTACACAATCTGCCGGAGGGCATGGCGATCGGTGCTGTTTTTGCGGGAATGCTGATGGAAAATACCGGCATTACGCTGACGGGAGCACTGGCACTCAGTCTGGGTATCGCAATCCAGAATTTTCCGGAAGGAGCAATTATTTCCATGCCGCTGAAAGCAGAGGGTGTGAG
>CAZGDT010000282.1:0-1795 GCA_964524245.1 uncultured Eubacterium sp.
GATACACCGATGACTTTTGCAGAATTGCTACAGGAAATCGAACAAATCGATGGTTTGGAACGTATCCGTTTTATGACCTCTCATCCGAAGGATTTATCGGATGAGCTGATTGAAACGATGAAAAATTCTAAAAAAATCTGCAATCATTTTCATTTACCGTTACAGTCCGGAAGCAGCCGTATTTTAAAGATTATGAACCGCCATTATGACAAGGAGCATTATCTGGAATTGGTGCGTAAAATCCGTGAAGCGGTACCGGATATTGCCATTACAACTGATATTATAGTTGGTTTTCCGGGTGAGACAGAGGAAGATTTTGAAGAGACTATGGATGTTGTGCGTCAGGTAGAATATGACAGTGCGTTTACCTTTATCTATTCAAAACGTACCGGAACACCTGCAGCAAGTATGGAAGAGCAGGTGCCGGATGATGTAGTAAAAGAGCGTTTTGACAGACTTTTAAATCTTGTACAGGAGATTTCAGCAAAAAAGGCGGGAGCTTTAACGGGACAGATCTTACCGGTATTGGTAGAAGAACAGAATGAACAGGATGCTTCATTGGTGACAGGTAAATTGACAAATAATTCTACGGTTCATTTTGCGGGAACACCGGATATGATAGGAACGATTCAGAATGTCAGGCTGAATGAATGCAAAGGCTTTTATTATATTGGTGAAATCGTTGGATAATTATAAAAATGATGTTGAATAAAGAACATATGTTTGATATACTGTATATATAATATACTTAAAAGGCTGGGAATGGAATGTATTCATATATCAAAGGAATCTTAACAGATGTTGAAGAAAATCTTGTCATAATAGAAGCAGGCGGTATCGGTTATAACATTTATACGACAGCACAGACGTTTGACTATCTGCCGTCAGTAGGTGAAGAGATAAAATTATATACTTATCTGAATGTCAGAGAAGATGCGATGCTGTTATATGGTTTTCTGACGAAAGATGATCTGCGTGTGTTCAAATTATTATTAGGAGTAAGCGGAATCGGACCGAAGGGTGCGTTAGCTATTTTGGGCGTGATGTCAACGGACGACCTGCGTTTTGCAGTATTGGCAGATGATGCCAAGGCGATTTCAAAAGCACCGGGGATCGGAGCGAAGACGGCGCAGCGTCTTATTTTGGAATTGAAGGACAAGCTGAGTCTGGAAGAAGCTTTTGAACAGAAATTATCCAATGAAGCAGCAAAAGCAGCGCCGAATGCGGTGACCGGAATCAAAAATGATGCCGTACAGGCACTTGTGGCACTCGGGTATTCTTCTTCCGATGCATTGAAGACGGTCAACGCAGTAGAAATTACGGAGGATTCGGATGTAGAAGCCATTCTAAAGGCCGCATTGAAAAATATGGCATTTATTTAAGAAACTGTGTCGGCAAAATATCATCATGACTGTTCACAAAGTAAACAACGGCAGAATATTGGCTGCATATGGGGAGGTTCTTCATGGAAAAGCGTGTCATTTCCACACAGGTAATGGAAGAAGACATTAAAAATGAGAAAAATTTAAGACCGCAGACGCTGGAACAGTACATTGGGCAGCAGAAGGCAAAAGAGAATCTTAAAATCTATATAGAAGCGGCCAAAGCCCGCGGAGAGTCTTTAGATCATGTTTTGTTTTTCGGACCGCCGGGTCTTGGAAAAACGACTTTGGCAGGGATTATTGCCAATGAGATGGGAACGCACATGAAGGTGACAAGCGGCCCTGCAATCGCAAAACCGGGCGAGATGGCTGCTATCTTAAGTAATCTGCAGGAGGGGGATATTCTTTTTGTA
>CAZGDT010000283.1:0-1787 GCA_964524245.1 uncultured Eubacterium sp.
GAACTGCCGGATTTGAATCTTGGGGACGGTTACACACAGATAGCATATAATCCGGAGAATGTGGAAAATGTTCGGATGGTCATTGATTATTATCGGAAGAAATTTAAAGAGGAAGCAAAGGAAATTGATCTGGATGAGTATTTTAGTATGGCTGGTCCCGGTGGATTGGAATATTTGGATGAACTGGCTGTTAAAGGGTATGAAGGCATGATGCATGTGGAACAGCTGGAGGAGATTCAGAATCGAATCAACGATAAGGACTATCTGCCAATCAGTATCAATATCGAATCGCTGCTTTTACGGGAAGAGAAAGATGCCTACATATTTCGTATTCCAAGAGGAAGAACAAGGGAAAATCCATCCGGTGCCATACGGATAAAGAAAGAAAATTGTATTCTTTTGGACGAAGGGCAGACCGTGATTACCTGTTTGAAACGGAATGATGATATATGGGGCTATGCTTTGGATAATAAGCAGAATCCCGATATGACCGAAAAGATAAAACTGGATATCAAAGAACTGGAAAAGGCATTTGCTCCCGTGGGAGATGACCGTGTGAAACTGATAGGAAAGTTAAAGCCGGAATATGCATCTGTTTTCCCGTCTTTTACTGAGGGGCAGGAGGCTGTTAAAAAATCTTCTGCCCCGCTGTCTGTTCCGGAGGAAACGATGGAAAAGGTGCTGTCTTTGGAACAGAGGAAAGAACGCTTCCGGAGTCCTGAATATATACCGGTAACCTTTGATATGGAGACGCAGATGGTGGCAGAATCCAAAAATATTTACGTGGCAAATCTTCCGAAGGAACATCAGGAATCGCAGGATTTTGTCCGCTGTATTTATCTGGATAAGTCGGAAACCAGTCTTTCAGAGGACGGAAAGCGATTGCATGCGTATCTGAAACGTTCAGAGGAATCGGAAATTACGGAAATGAATCTGGAGGGGAAAGAACTTCGCAAATATAAGAAGAAAAATGAAGAGATTGCAACGGAATGTCTGAAATATCAGAGAAGTAAATGGAGAACAGACAGTCCGATGCTGGAAAAAAACTTATTGGAAAAAACGGTCATGAAACCGGCAGGAAAGAAAAGGTAGGTGCTGCGGATGAGAAAGAAAAAAGGGAAAAGCCGTGCAGCTTATGTTGCCGGCGACAGGAAAAAGAGACGGTTACAGAGTTTATTCAAAGTGTGTGTGGGTTTGTTACTGCCCACACTTTATTTGTTTTATTGTCTTGGCGGCTTGTATACATTGGATGTGGAAATCACGAAGTTAAAGGAGCAGATTTTGTGGTGTCTGCTTCATCCGTTCCGGATATATAACGATAAAAGCCTGAGTATGGTTTTTGCAGGCGGTCTTTTGTGGATGATACTCAGTTTTACCGCCTATAGCAGAAATGACCATAACCGAATGCCGGGCAATGAATTTGGTTCTGCCAAATGGGGAGAAGTGAGGGCATTTAATGAGAAATATGCGGCCAGAGACACAAAAGATATATCAGAACTGTCAGCGGAGAATAAGGTACTGTCACAAAATCTACGGTTCCGCTATGATTCGGATACACTGCGAAATAACAATATCCTGGTGGTCGGAGGCAGTGGTGCCGGAAAGACTGCTTTTTTTCTGACCCCAAACCTGATGTCCCTGCATGGCTGCAATATTTATACGGATCCCAAAGGGAGCCTTGCAGAAGAGCTGGGCGCATGGCTGTCACAGCAGAAAGACACCAGAGTATATACGCTGAATCTCTGTGAAATGGAAAAAAGCATGCATTTTAATCCGTTTCCTTATAT
>CAZGDT010000284.1:0-1770 GCA_964524245.1 uncultured Eubacterium sp.
CTTTACTTATCCAACTACTGCATCAACAGCTGCATCTATTGTCCTTATCACATAAAAAACAAACATATTGCACGCAAAAAACTCACTCAGGATGAAATAAGAAAAGAAGTTATTGCCCTTCAGGACATGGGACACAAACGACTGGCTATCGAGGCCGGTGAAGATCCGGTAAATAATCCTTTGGAATATATATTGGAAAGTATCAAAACCATTTACGGCATTAAACACAAAAACGGCGCCATCCGTCGTGTTAACGTAAATATCGCCGCCACCACCGTGGAAAATTATAAAAAGCTCAAAGATGCCGGTATCGGCACTTATATTCTGTTCCAGGAAACTTATAATAAAGAAGCTTACAAAGAACTGCATCCGGCCGGACCAAAAAGTGATTATGCCTATCATACGGAAGCCATGGATCGTGCCATGGAGGCCGGAATCGATGATGTAGGATGCGGTGTTTTGTTCGGACTGGATAAATACCGATATGAGCTTGTGGGCATCATCATGCACGCAGAACATCTGGAAGCAAAATTTGGTGTGGGACCTCATACCATCAGTGTGCCGCGTGTCTGTCCTGCTGACGGTATTGATCCAAAAGAATTAAATGCAATTCCTGACGAAATATTTCAAAAGATTATTGCCATCATCCGAATCGCCGTCCCATACACGGGAATGATTGTTTCCACAAGAGAATCAGAAGCCACAAGAAGAAAAGTGTTGGATCTCGGAATCAGCCAAATCAGCGGTGGTTCCAGAACCAGCGTAGGGGGCTATGTGGAGGAAGAACCAGAAGAAGAAAATTCCTCACAATTTGATGTAACGGATCGCCGCAGTCTTGATGAAGTGGTAAACTGGCTGCTTGGCATGGGATACATTCCAAGTTTCTGTACGGCATGTTACCGGGAGGGCCGTACGGGAGACCGCTTTATGAAACTCTTAAAATCCGGTCAGATTGTTAATTGCTGCCAGCCAAATGCATTGATGACTTTGAAAGAATACCTGGAAGATTATGCTTCAGAGGACACGAAAAAAAAGGGCGAAAAGGTTATTCAGGAACAGTTAAAAGTAATTTCCAATCCTCTCGTCCGGGAAAAAGCTGCTGAGTACATTGATAATATCCACAACGGAAAACGTGATTTCCGATTTTAAAAGTAAAAATAACATTTCCATAACAAATGGCAGAGGAAAACCATCATTTCCTCTGCCATTTAACTTTCTGCTCTGATACATTAACCCTGATACAGATTTCTCTTATCAATGACTCTTACTGCTTTTCCCTCGCTGCGTGCAATCGTTTTCGGCTCAACAAGAGTTACTTCCGCCAAAATACCAAGCATCGCTTTCAAACCGGAAACAAGTTTTCTTGCCGCCAGACTGCGGTCAAATGTGCTGTCTTCTGCCATAACGGGAGTTAACTCAACCTGTACCTCGATATTATCACTGTTTTTTGCACGTGTAACAATAATCTGATAGTTAGGCGGGAATCCCTGATTGATAAGTACGGTTTCTATCTGGGATGGGAATACGTTGACTCCCTTTACGATAAGCATGTCATCACTGCGCCCCATCGGTTTTGTCATTTTCACATGAGTACGCCCGCAGGAACATTTTTCACGGCTCAATACACATATATCACGAGCCCGATAACGGAGAAGCGGAAATGCTTCTTTTGTAATGCTCGTAAATACCAATTCCCCTTTTTCTCCATCCGGCAGTACTTCACCCGTTTGCGGATTAATCACCTCCGCTATAAAGTGGTCTTCATTGATA
>CAZGDT010000285.1:0-1759 GCA_964524245.1 uncultured Eubacterium sp.
TTTTACAGTCCCTATAGCTTTGCGTCATAGGCTTTCGCCTACTTTGCCCACATATTTCATTCATCCTTTTCATTTTACCGTTAACACGCATATAAGTCAAGAAAAAAATACTAATCAACCACAGTGCGTGCCTGTTACCAGCATAAAACCTCATGTCCTTCTTCCGTCACAAGAACCATGATTTCCCATTGTGCCGACGGCATATGATCTCTGGTATATACTTCCCAGCCGTTTTCCGAGTCGGTAAATATCTCCTGTTTTCCCATATTAACCATAGGCTCAATCGTAAATATCATTCCGGGCACAAGAAGCATTTCTTCGCCCCGGCGTGAATTATATCCAACCCATGGTTCTTCATGAAATTCAAGGCCGACACCGTGCCCGCCTATTTCCCGAACTACCGTATAGCCGTTTGACGCCGCATGATCATGAACCGCCTGACCCATATCGCCAAGAAAACCCCACGGCTTAACTTCTGCCAAACCTTTTTCCAGACACTCTTTTGTTACACGAACCAGATTCTTCTTTTCCTGACTTACATCACCGATACAGAACATGCGGGAAGAATCGGAAAAATAACCATTCAGTATAGTCGAGCAGTCTACATTGACAATATCGCCGGATTTCAGAATAACTTCCTCTGACGGGAAACCATGACATACCTGATCATTAACCGAGGTGCATACGCTGTACGGATACCCTTCATAATTCAACGGAGCAGGAATTCCTCCCCGTTCCACCGTCATATCATGAACGATTGTATTTATCTCAGCCGTATTCATCCCCTCATAAATATGTTCTTCCAAATAATCAAGAATCGCAATATTAATTTTACAGCTTTCCCTAATCTTCTCAATTTGCTCCGGTGTTTTTATAATTGTATGAGGAGGCACAATACAGCCCTTTTCCCTATAGGAGTTAATTTTTTCATCAAAACCGGCATGGCATGATTTGTATTTGCGTCCGCTTCCGCACCAGCACGGCTCGTTGCGTCCTATTTGCTTCGCCATTGATGTCACACTTTCTGCATTATAATGCTTTTTTTATCGCTTCCAGAAGCTCATCATACTGTTCGTATGCAGGTAATTCCGGATTATCCGCTTTTATCTGCTCCGTACTCTTAAATAAAAATCCTGCCTTACCGGCTTTTATCATTCCCAAATCATTATAACTGTCTCCGCTCGCAATCGTCTCATAACCTATCGATTGTAATGCCTTAACCGTCGTATACTTGGAATTTTCAATACGCATTTTGTACCCTGTAATTTTACCATCTTCGTCAACTTCCAGCGTATTGCAGAAAATCGTCGGCCATCCCAATTTTTTCATAAGCGGAGAGGCAAACTGGGTGAACGTGTCACTGATAATAATAACCTGCGTCACGGAACGAAGTTCATCCAAAAATTCTTTTGCTCCGGAAATCGGATCAATTTTTGCAATTGTATCCTGTATTTCTTTCAGACCCAGACCATTCTTTTTGAGTATGTCAAGACGCCACGCCATAAGTTTGTCATAATCCGGTTCATCCCGTGTAGTCCGTTTCAGTTCCGGTATGCCGGAAGCCTCTGCAAAAGCGACCCAAATTTCAGGAACAAGTACACCTTCTAAATCTAAACACACAATATTCATTATCATCTTCCTCCCATATTCTATTCTACCGATACAAAATAATAATAAATCGGCTGGCCGCCATATTGAATCTCCACTTCTATGGCATCATTTAGTTCCTGTACTTTTTCTGCAATTTTTTGTGCGGATT
>CAZGDT010000286.1:0-1752 GCA_964524245.1 uncultured Eubacterium sp.
TTACGGATTTTTATAAACGTTATGGCGTGGGTAAATTTGGATTAAACAAGGCATTTCGTGTCATTCATCGTGATGGTGAAATGCTTTTGTCGCCGATTACGCACACCAGTGACGTGACACTGGAACAGCTGATTGGCTATGATCTTCAAAAAAAACAGCTGATAGAAAATACAGAGGCTTTTGTTGAGGGAAGAAAAGCAAATAATTGTCTTCTGTACGGAGACAGCGGTACCGGAAAGTCTACATGTATAAAAGCCATATTAAATCGTTATTATGACAGGGGGTTGCGGCTGATTGAAGTTTATAAGCACCAGTTTCAGGATTTGTCCGCAATCATCGAAACGATAAAAAACAGAAATTACAAATTTATTATTTACATGGATGACCTGTCATTTGAAGAATTCGAAATTGAATATAAATATCTGAAGGCCGTAATTGAGGGCGGTATGGAAGTACGTCCGGATAACGTGTTGATTTATGCTACTTCAAACAGACGTCATCTGATTCGGGAGACATGGAGTGACCGCTCCGATATGTCACAGGATGAACTGCACCGTTCTGACACGATGCAGGAAAAATTATCTCTGGTAGCAAGATTTGGAGTAAGCATTAATTTTTCCAGACCGGGTAAGAAAGAATTTGATGAGATTGTATGCGGTCTGGCGGGAGAACATCCGGAGATTAAACTTTCAGAAGATGAGCTTCGGATGCAGGCAAATGCATGGAGTATTCGTAACGGCGGATACAGCGGCCGTGTAGCAGAACAGTTTATCATCCATCTTTTGTCGCAGGTCAAATAAAAGTTATTTAGAAAGGAATGGCAGGATATGTTTGAACGTTTTTTTCCGGAGGCAACGGTGTCTTCTACGTATGCTATTGATTATGAAAAGTTGTATCGTGAAGGATTCCGGGGAATTCTTTTTGATATTGACAACACCCTGGTGGAACATGGAAGAGAGGCGACGGAACAGGCCAAAAAGCTTTTTTCCCGATTAAAAAAGATAGGTTTTGAATGTTGTCTGATTTCAAATAATAAAAAGAAAAGGGTGTATTCTTTTAATGAAGAAATAGGAGTTCATACAGTTTTTAATGCACATAAGCCTGCGAAAAAAAGTTATTATTATGCAATGGAACTGATGAATACCAGACCGGAAAATACGGTATTTGTCGGAGATCAGTTATTCACTGATATTTTTGGGGCAAAAAGAATCGGACTGAAAAATTATCTGGTCAAACCGATTGATGAAAAAGAAGAGTTCCAGATTGTTTTGAAGAGAAAACTGGAGAAAATTGTTTTGAAGGAGTATCGTGCCAAAAAGAGAACAGAAAAGAGGAAGAAAAAATGTTTCAATCCAATGAAATAGACGCAGTTCTTCTGATGAGTCCGGCGAACATGCGGTATCTGGCAGGTTTTACAGGTGAAGGATACGTTTTCATGTCTCCGAAACAGCGGGTTGTTGTGACGGATTCCCGTTACGTTCTTTCGGCCAAAGCAGAGTGTGAAGGATTTTCTGTCTGCGAATGGGGGAACGAAGGATACTATGCACCTCTTGTTTCGTGTATTCAAAAAGAAACCGAGATTTCCACCATGGGAATTGAAGATGAGTTTTTGACGCTTTCTCAATATCGAAAATTGCAAAATGAGTTAAAAAACACAGAATGTTCTTCCATAGAATTAAAAGAAATGGGAAAAAACATAAGCGTATTGCGTCAGATAAAAACATCAGAGGAAAAGAAACTTCTACGTCATGC
>CAZGDT010000287.1:0-1731 GCA_964524245.1 uncultured Eubacterium sp.
GTTTTTCTCTGCGGACCTTTCGCAACTGATTCAAATCAGGTTCCTGTGCCTGCTGGTCTTTCTTCTGCTGTTCTGCCATTTTTCCACCTCTTAAATATTTCTTTCGATTTTTAATACTTTATACTGAATGGTTCCGTTCGGCAGTTCTACGTCTACTATATCATTTACT
Source organism: uncultured Eubacterium sp. (assembly GCA_964524245.1). Lineage (GTDB taxonomy): Bacteria > Bacillota > Clostridia > Lachnospirales > Lachnospiraceae > Eubacterium_F. The sequence continues at coordinate 170 of CAZGDT010000287.1, forward strand.
TTTGCGCCGATCAGAGCTTTTCCAACCGGTGACTCGTTGGAAATTTTCCCTTGAAGGCTGCTCGCCTCGGTGGAACCAACGATTTTTAATTCCATCTCTTCTTCAAATTCCATATCGTAAACCAGAACCTTGCAGCCTACGTTGATCTTTTCGGAATCAACTTCATCCTCAACAACAACTTCTGCGTTTTTCAGTATTTTCTCAATCTGTTCGATACGAGCCTCGATATCACGCTGCTCGTCTTTTGCTGCATCGTATTCTGCATTCTCGGATAAGTCGCCCTGCTCTCTGGCTTCTTTTATCTTCATTGAAACTTCTTTTCTGCGAACGACCTTGAGATCATGTAATTCATCTTCAAGTTTTTTCAGGCCTGCATAGGTTAATAGATTCTTCTTTTCTTCCATGGTAATGCACCCCTTTTTATTCATATGATTCAAAGTATTATAATACCCAATTATCCATATAACTGTCAAGTAAAAAGTTTGATTTTCTTCAAAAAACTCGATTTTGAATCTATGTGCATATGCTTCAATTACCAGAACCGGATCCAGCATTAGATCCGTGCACACAAAAATTGCCGTGCAGTTATTGTATTTCACCAACACGAATTGTACTTCCTGATAAAGTTTACTGCCCCAAAGCAGCTTTAGGGAAAGATACGATACCTCTTGTTTCTTCCCATACATCATAACATCGGCTTTTGTAAAATCATCCGCCCGTTTGGAGAACAGATCGCCAAGTTTCACTGTAGCGCCCTTTTTACGCGGACGGCCACGATGCGGAAGCGAAGATGGAGTGGGCTTTTCATATGCCACACAGTTATTTTTGGCACGTGTAATGATATCCAGTCTGTGTTTGGAATCAGCATTAAGAGTTCTTAGTTCAGCTAAAGCAGGAACCGTAAGGAAGTAACGGTCTAAAACACAATAACAATCCTGCCCAAATGTTTGTGTGATCTCGTGGCTGTTACGTACCATCTGGATGACATGTGATGCAGAATCACTGATATCGCCGCCCTCCCATGAAGATGTTTCCTTGAGTCCGTCCTGGATGTTCAGGTCCAAAGGGATGCAAAAAGAGTTTTCATCATTACCGGCCACAGCACCGACACCGCCATACATATGTCCATGGATAAACTGTGGTTTTGAGGAATCTTCCGATTCCTGGCAGAGTTTTTTCACTGCAGGCATATGCCGGGACTCTTTGGATACTTTAGTACCATCTCCGAGGAGCATGATACGGTTATTTAACCGGATAAACGGAGCGTTATGAAGAACGATCTTGTGCCAGGTATTTTTTAAAGCCGGTGTTTTGAAAGCGTGTGAGCGAAAAAAATGTAACATGGATTCATAAAAGCGCTGATCCAGCGATAATGCCCGGATAAACGAAGTGACACCCAGCGAATCGGTGCGGGTCATGAGCCCGGTTATAATAAGAAGAAACCAGTTGAAAGTAGCTGTCCTTGAAAAACAGGAACGGAATGCGGAAAGTTTTTGTTCAATAAACTTTAACATGTTGTGTGCCTCCTTGATTAAAAACGAATTTATCTCCTAATCAAAGGG
>CAZGDT010000288.1:0-1668 GCA_964524245.1 uncultured Eubacterium sp.
AGCTGTTTCATCAATCAAAAGAGAACAAAGGATGGCTTGGATATAACCGAATGTTTGAAAGCAATCTTCGCCAGACATCATCTGACGAGGACTGGATGGATTAGACAATATCGGCTAGAAATGGAACGAGGTTTGGTATGAGTAAAAGTATTCCTGATTACAGAGTGGAATGGAAAAAGAATGACGAAATTGTTTTACAGATAGATGATATGGGGACGGATGCTGAAGGAATTGCTCATGAGAAGGGATATACTTTTTTTGTAAAAGGAGCTCTTCCCGGAGAGCGTGTGAAAACCCGCATCATAAAGTTAAAAAAGAAATTTGGATATGCCCGGCTGATGGAGATTCTGGAGTTTTCACCTGACCGGGTTACTCCTTTATGTAATAGTGCGTCGTCATGTGGCGGCTGTACACTACAGCATTTGTCGTATGAGGGGCAGTTACGGTATAAGGAAAAAAAAGTAAAGGATTGTTTAATCCGTATCGGTGGTGTGGAGGCGTCAAAAGCAGAGTGGCTTCCTATTTTGGAAATGAAAGGAGAACCGTGGAATTATCGCAATAAGGCACAGTTTCCGGTTCGTGCCGACAGGGAAGGGAATCCTGTGACTGGTTTTTTTGCCGGACGGACACATCATCTTGTTGAGACAGGACATTGTGCCATTCAACATCCAATAATTAACGACGTGACGGATATTATTATGAATTTCCTGCGGACGTATCATATCAGCGCTTATGAGGAAGAGGGGCATAAAGGGCTGGTAAGACATATTTATGTAAGACGCGGCTATTATACGGGTCAGATTATGGTCTGCCTTGTCCTTAATGGTACGTCACTTCCGCATGCAGATGCCCTGATATTGCGTTTGAAGGAATTGGAAGGGATGACTGGAATTTTTCTTAATTATAACAGGGAAAAGACGAATGTTATAATGGGTCCGACCACAAAACTTCTATGGGGACTTCCCTATATTGAAGATATGATTTGCGATATTCGCTATCGTATCTCCCCACAGTCTTTTTATCAGGTAAATCCGGTTCAGACGGAAAGATTATACAAGACGGTTTTGGAGTTTGCGGAGCTCCGGGGGAATGAAACGGTATGGGATTTGTATTGTGGAACCGGAACGATTTCCCTGTTCCTTGCCGGGAGTCTGAAAAAAGGCCGTGTCATAGGAGTGGAAATCGTACCGGAGGCAATTGAAAATGCAAAAATAAATGCAGCGAATAATCAGATACAGAACGCAGTATTTTACACAGGGGCTGCTGAAGATGTGGTGGCCGATATGGTACAAAAGCAGGTGGCAGACGGTAGGGAAGTGTCGTCACTGGCAGATGTGGTGGTTGTGGATCCACCCCGCAAGGGGTGCGACGCGAAGCTGTTGAGTACAATAGCGCAAATGGCTCCTGACAGGGTGGTATATGTGAGCTGTGATCCCGCCACACTGGCGCGAGATGTGAAAATCCTTGGGGAAATTGGATATGAAGTGAGGCGGGTGAGAGCGTGCGATATGTTTCCACAGAGTGGGCATGTGGAGACCATAGTAGGACTACAGAGGCAAGATATGTAGAAGTCCTTGAATTTTCGCACTTTGTGACAATTTATGAATTTGACCGAAACAAGCAAAATGGTGGTCAAAAGAGAATGATTGACCGAATTACTGTTTCGGT
>CAZGDT010000289.1:0-1661 GCA_964524245.1 uncultured Eubacterium sp.
TATTTATCGGAATAGAATGGGGCAATACCGGATTTCGTAGAGCCAAAAGATTTTCCTGCCAAACGTTCTTCTTCATACTGGTCAAACAAGACATGATATGGCATAACAATCTGCGCACGGTCAGATACCTTAATCTTTGGCATTGGTACTCCTCTGTCAACAATCCCCTGAATTTCCCTAAACAAATCAGGAATATTCAATGCCACACCATTTCCTATGATGCTGGTTGTATGATTGTAGAATACGCCGGATGGCAAAATATGAAGTGCAAACTTACCATAATCATTTACAATGGTATGTCCGGCATTACTGCCTCCCTGAAAGCGGACAATAATATCGGATTCTTCACCCAGCATATCCGTAATTTTGCCTTTTCCTTCGTCACCCCAGTTTGCTCCTACAATAGCTGTTACCATAGCCATTCCTCCTATTTTCTTAAGCGGGAAAACATCCCCTTTTACCGTTACCTGCATCCTCACAGACACGGCATATATTATACACGAAAATACATCAGACAGCAACAGTTATTTCGCCATTCTCTCCTGAATCTGTCTTAATTTTTCTTCCGGCCAGTCCGTAGACGTATGAATATTCAGTATACTCTCTGTTTCATGCATTGCATTATAAAACCACATAGCCGCCTCTTCGAAGTCTCCCTTCGCCAGAAAATATTCTCCCAATTCGTAACACATCTCTGAAGAACCCTCCGTCAAAAGGTCTTTCAGACTCATTTTCAGAAGCGTATGACTGTCACTTCTCATTCTGGCAGAACGGCACACCACACAGGCGGCTTCCTTCATTTCATCCGGACTTGCGGAAGCATCCACGGCACTCGCCGCAAAAAATGGTTCCGCTTCCGCCAAATCTTCTTTCTCTCCGGATATATACAATTCCATTGCATACATGTGATGCAGACGCTTTGAAAGCTTTTTCCCCTCCCTAATCTGCTTCTGAAAAAGGGAAAAGTCCCGTTTGGCATGATTATCGTGAGGTTTATGTGTAATGACGATATCCGAATCATAAACAACCGGCTCCAGACGCACCTGTTCGTGTACCGGTTCAAACCACGTCCACTCCCGCAGTCTTTTAAACAGCTTCGGACGGTATTCCTCATCAAAATTATAAGCCGTCCCATAAGAAAGCTGATTGCCATATTTCATCTGGACAATTTCAATCTCCGGCAGAAGAACTTTCTTCATATCCATAAATCGTTTCCGATTCACTTCATCTACCACTTCATCCGCATCTGCCGTATAAATGTAATCCTTCGTCGCCTTCGAAAATGCAAAATTCCGCGCCGCCGAAAAATCCTGATTCCACACGTAATCATACACTTGATCCGTGTAGCGCCCTGCCACTTCTTTCGTGCCATCCGTCGACCCCGTATCCACTATAATAATCTCATCCATAAGATCCGCAATACTGTCCAGACATCTCGCAAGCACCTTTTCTTCATTTTTTACAATCATACATAAGCTTATTTCTACCATCTCAGCTCTCCTTTCCGGGCACATGACAAAATCCCGTAATATGCATCTGTATCGTACGCATACCTCCGTATTCATTTAACACGGGAAAATATGAAAAAGCCACATCAATATCATTTTCTTTTCCCTCATACATCCTTGCAAGTTCATTCTCATTCCAGTGTTCTAAGACAA
>CAZGDT010000290.1:0-1642 GCA_964524245.1 uncultured Eubacterium sp.
TTGCCGGTGCCACCAGTTTTTTACAGGAGCAGGCAAGAACAGTGGTACTCAACATATCATCCGCAATCCCATGAGCCATTTTCGCAATTATATTGGCACTTGCCGGCGCCACCAAAACCACATCCGCTTTTGTCCCGAGTGCCACATGTTCAATATTGTAATTGAAATTTCTGTCAAATGTGTCCACCAGACACTTATGTCCGGTCAGTGTCTCAAATGTAATCGGATTAATAAAATTCGTTGCATTTTCCGTCATCAGGACATGAACATCCGCGTGAAGTTTTGTCAGCATACTGGTCAGATTCGCTATTTTGTAGGCAGCAATACTCCCCGTCACTCCAAGCACAACTGTTTTTCCCTGTAACATATCTTCTCCTTCCCGTCAGTCTGACAACTGACCGTGCTTTTCATAATTTGACACTCTCTTTATCTGATTCTCTTCGTCAACAAAAACAACTTTCGGTTTGTGACTGCATGCTTCTTCCGGCGTCATTTCGCAATAGCTCATAATAATAACGTGATCCTGTACCTGTACCATTCTGGCAGCTGCTCCATTCAGGCAAATCATCCCGCTTCCCGGCTCTCCTGCAATTGTGTACGTTTCAAAACGGTTCCCATTCTCAACATCCACAATCTGAACTTTTTCATATTCTATGATTCCCGCAGCTTCCATCAACACAGGATCCACGGTAATGCTTCCCACATAATTCAACTCTGCCTGCTTTACAACAGCACGATGTATTTTCCCCTTCAACATCTGAATGGTCATAATCATTCGCCTCCCGATTCATTGTTCAAAAATGTATAAAGTTATCAATCAGTCTTGTCTTACCGATATATACGGCAACAGCCGCCAAAAACGGACGATCCAGAATGTCAATTTCTCTAATGTTTTCAAAATCAACAATCTCTACATAATCAATTTTAGCAAGTGGTTCCGATTCAATCACCTCTCGAATTGCCTTTTTAATAGCACCGGCATCCTTTTCTCCCTGTTCTGTCATTTTCTTTCCGCGAAGCAGTCCTTTGTGAAGAACGGTAGCAGCCTTTCTTTCCTCAGGTGACAAATACGTATTACGCGAACTTTTGGCCAGACCGTCTTCTTCGCGGATTATAGGACATCCTACAATTTCCAGATTAAAATTTAAATCTCTTACCATGCGTCGGATAACCGCAAGCTGCTGTGCATCCTTTTGCCCGAAATACGCACGATCCGGCTGAACAATATTAAACAGTTTTCCCACTACGGTACAAACACCGCGAAAATGGGTCGGCCTCGTCTTCCCACACAATCCTTTCGTCAAACCATCCATGTCAATGTACGTACAAAAATCATCAAAGTACATATCTTTCGGTTCCGGGTGAAAAATGAGATTGGCGCCTGCTGCTTCACAAAGGCGGGCATCCCGCTCCATATCTCTCGGATACGTGGCCAAATCTTCACCCGGCCCAAACTGAATCGGATTTACAAATACACTTACTACAACGCGGTCATTCTGTTCTACCGCTCTATCTATCAGACTTTTATGCCCTTCATGGAGATAGCCCATGGTAGGAACAAGTCCAATCGAAAGCCCCTCCTGTCTCCAAAGACGTATTTGCTCCCTTACGTCTTCCACCGTTGTTACAATCTGCATAGATT
>CAZGDT010000291.1:0-1601 GCA_964524245.1 uncultured Eubacterium sp.
GATTCCGCCTGTAAATCCAACAGTTCTTTATGTATTTCTTTCATACGCTCGGCAAAATCCACACCGTCATCTTCTGCCTCTTCAACGCCGACATAAGCACCGGGAGTTAGGGAATAATTTTTTTCGGCAATTTCTTTAAGTGTGGCAAGTTTACAGAGACCGGGGATGTCTTGATAGAATCCGGTTCCAAATCGCTCAGTTAACCACATAAACTCATTGATAGTAATTTGAATATCTCTAATGATAGCAGCGAAGAGTTCTGCTTCATTATCAATTGCTTTTTTACTACGCATTTTGGTTTTTTCTTTACAATTATCTACTGCCTTTTTAGTAACTGCTATCTGCCATTCAAGTTTTTTGTACAATTTATCGATATCAAAGACATCATCGACTTCCGGCATATTCCCGAGAAAATGTACTCTTGAATCTTTATCAAGCATTTCAGAGAGTTTTTCGCTTGCTTTTGGCAAATCTGCAACTGCCTTTTTTATAGTTAGTCCATATTCTTCAAGTAAATTAGAATACTTCTCTGTTTCGCCTCTGTAAAGCCAAACAATCGCATTCAAATTTTTCATCTGCCATTCCGACCATTCGTTTAAGGTGCGGTCAACGGCGGTGTAGTAATTTCTCGCATCGATAAACAAAACCTTATTCTTGTTTTCTTCTCTTTTTGCTTTATCAAAGAACCAAAGAGAGCAAGGCAAGCTCTTTGTATAGAAAAAGTTATTGCCGACCGAAAGCATAACATCAACATCGCCCGTTTGCACAAGCTTTTCACGGATAGCCTTATCCTTATTTTGACTGTCGGTGGCGGAGGCAGCCATAACAAATCCGGCTCTGCCTTTTTCGTTTAGATATGCGTGAAAATAAGAAATCCAAAGATAGTTTGCATTTCCGATTTCTTTATTTTTATTAACGGACGGCAAACCAAACGGAAGTCTGCCGGCATTTTGTGCGGTTTCCGCCTTGACCTTATCCACATTAAAGGGCGGATTTGCCATAACATAATCACAAGAGCCGACAAGATTATGTGCATCGTGATAAAAACTGTTTGCCTCATCACCCGATACGATTTTTGCGTTAAGTCCGTGAACCGCCATATTCATAATGCAAAGCTTGGCATTGTAATCGACTTTTTCCTGACCGTAAAATGTCATAGCGGTATTGGCATTGGCACCGCTCTTTTCAATAAAATCTGCGGAAGAAACAAACATACCGCCGCTACCACAGGCAGGGTCTAAGACGGTACCGTGATTTGGCTCAATAATATTTACAATCATTCGCACCAATGATTTCGGCGTAAAGAACACACCATCATCGGACGCAACCGAAGGTGCAAATTTATTTAAAAAATACTCGTAGATTCTGCCGATAACATCGTCTTTCATTTCGTTAAAAGCACTATTGTTAAAAATTCGCAAAAGCTCACGGAGTAAGTCGTTTTTAAGTATGGTATAGTTTTTCGGCAATATGCCTTTCAGTTGTGCGGACTGGGTTTCTATCAATTCCATTGCATTGTTGATAGCCTGTCCCATATCTTCATCATCAGGCAGGTTTAAAAGGTAATCATATCTTGCCTTTTCAGGAAGGAAGATTGCACT
>CAZGDT010000292.1:0-1599 GCA_964524245.1 uncultured Eubacterium sp.
CCGGCGGTGATGCCGTAACAGGTGCCGCCACCGTAATCCTTGCCATGGGAGCAGGCAAAGCAGCTGCCAAGGCAATTGACGAAGCATTAAGAGGTTAACAAAATATCAAAAATAATGACTCCACCCGGACTTTGGAATCACTTCCCTGTCCGGGCGGAGTTTTTTCTGTCCTTCTTTTTCTCCCACGATGCTCCGATTCCGGCCAGACACCAAAATACCGGTGCCACGGTTAAAAATGAATCATTAAAAAGAGAAGAAACCAGATATCCGAGAACAGAAAACCAGATTGCGCGCCGGACATACTCCTTTTTTGTCATACATCCTCCCATATCACGACGATAATTTATTTTCAAATAACACACAAAAAATATAAGCATCAAAAGGAGTGACAGACATCCGGATTCAATCCCCATCTGCAAATACCAATTATGGGGCTTCTTATAATATGTATTAAGAAGATCATAGCGGTATCTGGCTGCGTAGTCCCGGTGAGGAAACACAAATCCGAATTGATCCGGTCCGGCCCCTGCAACGGCATACTGCTTCAACAGCGGAATTGTTCTGGACCAGACAAACCCCCGAAGTGATGCCACTTCATTCATCCATGACGGAAAGACCGCATCCGCCCTGATGCATGTATCAAATTTTCCATTGCTGTTTACGTAATAACAGGTGCCGTCTCCGTGCTGATTTGTAAAACACCATTTACTCTTTCTGAAATTCAGCTGATAGCCGTAAATGATTTTTCCCTCATCTTTAATTTTCGTTTTTTCAAAGGTAAGGGCTTTCGGCCAATTCTTTTCCGGACTTTTTTTGATTTGAATTGCTTTTCCTTCCCCCACTATCCGAAAGGAAAAAGTCTTCCCCCTGAACTTTATCTTCACTTGATCCTTTTCTGTTACAATGGAAGACAAACTTTTATTCCCCTTTGTTCGGAAGCGAATCTGCTGCCACTTTCCAAAACAATTTCCGGTAATGTAATAATTACAGGAAAGAAAAATAAACACAACAGATATCCCCACTATCAAAATCGGAATCCTATAATTCCACACCCGCTTCCGGTAAATCCATCCTGCCATCAAAAAAGATATCAGAACCGCCAGCATACCCGTCCTCGATTGTGAGCCGCATAAACACACAACAAGGAAATAAAAAAGAACAAACCAGATGAGCATATGTTTTTTTCTCTTCCTGTTATGATAGTAAAAAATCATGGCCACCGACAGAGGCAGCATAAGAGTCACATAGTGGCCCACATAGTTCCAATGAAACAATGTCAGATAAATACGTTTACCGGAACTGACAGTCTTTCCTCCCAGCCATTCCCGAACAAATCCATGCGAAAGAAAATCAAATCCAAACAGCTGAGATAGCCCAATCAGACCAAGAATCCCGATTCCAACTCCAAGCAGACAGGTTAAAAATCGGAAATTATTTTCGCATCGTGCCCACCAAAAACTGTAAAAAAACACAATTATATAACCTATAATCACCAATGCTCCCTGCAGACTGCCACTCATCCCGCGCAGGCTCAGCCACATCCTATCTGATGTCAGCGCTGACACAAGCACCAACACACCATACCCTGCAAGAAAGAGA
>CAZGDT010000293.1:0-1581 GCA_964524245.1 uncultured Eubacterium sp.
TGAAATATCTGTGCGATATGGATATTACGGTTTTGGTTACGGGACAGTTATATGAGCTGGGAATCAATAAGGATTTTTTCAGGGTAATGCTGGGGGCGATTGCCGTATTGTTTGGAGTTGATCTTTTTAAATACCGGAAAAGAGATGTGGTCGGTATTTTGGAAAAGCAGGAATGGTGGTTTCAGACAGGGATCGTGCTGTTGCTTTGTTTTATGATCATGGTGTTTGGTTGTTATGGTACAGAATATGATGCGGCACAGTTTATTTATTTTCAGTTTTGATGGATGGAAAGCTGAAAGCCTGTAGAAGGTGAAAGGGTAAAAAGAAAATGAAAGCAGATATGCAGGATAAAAGGGAAAGGAAAAGAGGAAAACAATACTTACGAAGAATTTTGCTTCTGGGAGTGTTACTGGCAGGATTCTTCGGCGTGATAAACGTTTTGAACCGGTTATTGGTAGAGCCGGATAAGTGGTCCCGATTTGTTTTATATCATTTGGAGCACAGAGATGAGCCGATCGATCAGCTCTGGCTTGGTTCTTCTCATGTATATCGTGATATCAATCCGGATATTATGGATGAACTGAGTGGACAAAAGAATTTTAATCTTTCGACTTCATCACAGGATTTTTCTCAAAGCTTTCTGTTATTGCAGGAAGCAGATAAGAAGTATGAGCTTAAGCATGTTTATCTGGAAATGTATTTCCGGATCCATTTAAAAGAGCGTGAGCAGGAATATTATTGTGTGGAAAAGCAATTTAAGGTATGGGATTATCTGCCGGATTCGGAAATGAAGCAGCAGATAATCATGAATTATGATCCGGATGGAGAGCTTCCGGCGGTATATATGCCCTTTGTAAGATACAGGAAATATATTTTTGACTCAGATTATATTTCTGACCGTATCAGAGATGAGGAAGATTTGAAGTATACCGGATATAAGACGAATACCGGAATGGAGGAGAATGGTTATCGGAAAAGTGACACCGTGATGGCGGAGAGAGACTGTGTGAGAACAAATCAGATGATCCGTCTGAAAAATGAACCGTTATCAGAAGCAGCAGAAAACTATCTGCTTCAGATCATTACGTATTGCAGAGAAAATGAAATTGAACTGACGCTTTTTTCCTCGCCAATGCCGGAGCTGTCTATTCTGTCGGAGGTACAGGATTATGACAACTATGTCAATCAGATCCGGAGAATTGCGGAAGAATATTCATTGGAATATTATGATTTCAATCTGTGCAGGGAAGAATATCTGCCAATCGGGAAATTGGATTACTATATGGATTGGAGTCATTTAAATGATGACGGTGTGGCTTTGTTTACACCTGTTCTATATAATGTGGTTACTAATGACAGGGCAGATTATTTCTATGATTCTTATGAGGAGAAGCTTAAGCAGACGGAGCCGTCATTTTATGGACTGATCAGGAACGGGGAAGACGAAAATGGAAAAATGCAGTATGAGATTGCCTCTAACAGGGAAAACGGCATAGAATACCGTATTGAATTTGTTCCGGATATGCGGGAATATGAATGCGAGATCGTACAGGAGTATGAAGAAAATAAATATTTTACCTA
>CAZGDT010000294.1:0-1574 GCA_964524245.1 uncultured Eubacterium sp.
AAATAGAATAGCATAAAATAGTAAAGCAGACCTAACCAAGCATTTTTTGCTCAAATCGGTTAGGCTTTCGGCGGAGTGTTACGATAGACACTTCGCCATTTTTTATGGTATAATATTATGGAAGAATTAAGTTGATTCAGGAGGAGCCTATGAAAATTTCACGATTAATTATTAAAGATTATAGAAATTTGTAAGATGTAGATATTTGTCTGGGAGAGACTGTTGTTTTAAATTTTCCTGCATAAGAAAAAGCAGTGTGCTTTAGCATTTCGCTATGAAGTTGAAGAATATAATTTGGTGTAATAGCGATATGCTCATAACTTTTATGTACAATATGAATATGATGATTAAGAGGAACTTTCCCCCTCTTCTTTCGATGCGTATATTGGTTATGAATCTTTTCTTACATAATGAGTTTTTCTTCCAGAACCAAGCCGTTCAATCGTCCCATCGCTGACCAGTTTTTTTAGAGCTGCTTCGACAGAAGAACTGCCAAGGCTTGGACAGGAGATAAGGGCATCCTGTTTTGTAAATGTGCCGATTTTTGTCTGAGCATACTGTTTCACAATATCGTAGGAAGTGCTTTTTGCTCCGGTTTGCCATGCAAAACTTACTCTGCTTTCAAAATCTCGATAACAGGAGAGAATAATACCAAGCGTGTATTTGATAAATTCTTTCGGATCATTTTCGCCCTCTAACCATCCATAGTCTGCGAGTGCGAGGGTATCGTAATAGCTTTCTTTGGTTTCTGCAATGGCTTTTTCGATACTGATATATTGTCCAACCATATATCCGCTTTTATAGAGTAGAAGCAGCGTTAAGAGTCTGCTCATACGACCATTACCATCGTTGAAAGGATGTATGCATAAAAAGTCTAGGACGAAACAAGGGATAAGGATTAGTGGGTCAATAATTCCTCGGTTCAGTTCATTTCTAAATGTCTCACATAATGATGCTACTGCATCTGGCGTTTCATAAGGTTTGAGTGGGGTAAAGATTACTTCTTTCGTACCATCTGGTAGCGTTTTTGCTATTTCATTAGCTGTTGTTTTAAATTTGCCTGCATAAGAAAAAGCAGTGTGCTTTAGCATTTCGCCATGAAGTTGAAGAATATAATTAGGTGTAATAGCGATATGCTCATAACTTTCATGTACAATATTTAATGCGTTACGATATCCAAGAATTTCTTTCTCATCACGGTTTTTTGGAGTAGTCTTGTTTTCTACTAATTGTTTTAATCTGGCATTGGTAGTTACAATTCCCTCGATTCGGTTGGATGCCTCGGTACTTTGTATTCTTGCTATTTCTATCAATCGCTCTAATTCCACGGGTTTCTGTCTAATGTATAGTTCTTGCTTTCCTTTGTATTCATGGATTTGGGCAAGATAAGAAACAATCTCATTATCCCATGTTCTATCTGTCAAAGCTGAATAATCAAATACTTTCATGCAGTTATCCTTTCTCCTGGTAGGGATGTTCTTTCTCCCAATTATATAACAACTTTGGGAGAAAAGCAAATGTTTTGGGAGATAATACATTTTTTATTAGTATTAGAGAATTGTGTTATTCTATGC
>CAZGDT010000295.1:0-1561 GCA_964524245.1 uncultured Eubacterium sp.
ATATTAAATATGACTGCCCGGAATTGGAACCGATTCTTTCTCCGACCTACGGCTGTATTGTATATCAGGAGCAGGTAATGCAGATTGTGCGGGATTTAGCGGGATACAGCTATGGACGGAGTGATTTGGTTCGTCGTGCCATGTCGAAAAAGAAAGCTTCCGTGATGGAAAAAGAAAAGAACAATTTCATATATGGAAATGAGGAAGAAGGCGTGGAAGGATGCGTAAAACGCGGAATACCGGAAGAGACAGCAAGGAAAATATATGATGACATGACGGATTTTGCAAAATATGCTTTCAATAAATCACATGCGGCGGCATATGCGGTAGTTTCCTATCAAACAGCATATTTAAAATGCCACTATCCCGTGGAATTTATGGCGGCACTTATGACATCGTTTATGGAACATACGGGAAAAATAACAGAATATATTATGAACTGCCGCCAAATGGGAATCAAAATTCTGCCTCCGGATATTAACGAAGGAGAATACCGTTTTACACCCAAAGAGGGTAATATATGTTATGGACTGGCAGCCATTAAAGGGGTGGGGAAACCGGTAATTGATGAAATTGTTTCAGAGCGTAAGAGGTCAGGACCATATCGCTCATTGAAAGATTTTTGTATGAGATTGTCCGGGAAATCAACTAACAAAAGAACGTTAGAGAGTTTTATTAAAGCAGGAGCGTTCGACTGTCTTCCCGGTACCCGCAAACAGAAAATGACATGTTATGCAGCGGTTATGGATGGCGTCAGTCAGGAGAAAAAAAATACGATGAGCGGCCAAATGTCTTTATTTGATTTTGCAACGCCGGAAATACAAAAAGAGTGGGAGATGAGCATGCCGGATGTGGGTGAGTATGAGAAAGAATCCATTCTCGCCTTTGAAAAGGAAGTATTGGGCGTATATATCAGTGGACATCCGTTGGAAGAATATACTGACACATTGAAGAAAAATATTACCGCAACAACAGCTGACTTCGCTCCGGCAGAAGGAGAAACAATCCCCAAAGTGAAAGACTTAGAGCGTGCCGTTATCGGTGGAATGATTATTGGCAAAACCGTGAAACCCACACGTACGAACAACCTGATGGCGTTTATCACAATTGAAGATTTATATGGAACGGTAGAGGTCATAGTCTTTCCAAAAGATTATGAAAAATATCGAAATGTGATAGAAGAAGACCGTAAGGTGTTTGTTCAGGGAAGGGTTACCATAGAAGAGGATAAGCCGGCAAAATTAATTTGTGCATCGATTATTCCTTTTGATGAATTGGAGAAAGAATTATGGATTCAATGCAAGGACAGACAGGACTATGCAGAAAAAGAGGAATGGCTGTTTCGGACGCTTGCCCGGTATGACGGGCGTGATTGTGTGAATATTTATTTGTCTGGAGAAAGGGCGAAGAAACGTCTTCCTAACAGTCACAGCACGCATATTTGTCCTGAGCTTCTTTCAGAACTGTTCAACAAAATGGGCGAGGAGAATGTAAAAGTAACGGAAGTTATTTGAGTTTCCCCATTTTTTAAGCCGCCTTCACGCGGATGCCTTTAATCCAA
>CAZGDT010000296.1:0-1549 GCA_964524245.1 uncultured Eubacterium sp.
TGACTGCACTTCAATGGCCTCAAACCGGGAAAGATATTTTTCATCAATCCAATTCAGCTTTTTTTCCATATCCATGTCACCATACAAATACAGATAGCTGTTCGAAGGATGATAATACCTGCTGTGAAAAGCCAGATAATCTTCATATGTCAAATCGGGAATTGATACCGGATCTCCACCGGATACTTCCCCATATGGAGAATCCGGATACAGCGACTTCAAAATCTCCTTATCTAAAATCTGCGTCGGTGATGAGAACACACCCTTCATCTCATTAAAGACCACACCGTTGAAGATTAACGGAGCGTCCGTTTCTTCCAATTCATAATGCCATCCTTCCTGACGGAATATTTTCTCCTCTTTGTATATATTGGGGAAGAAAACCGCATCCAAATACACGTGCATCAGATTCTGAAAATCTTTATCGTTACAGCTTGCCACAGGATAAACAGTTTTATCCGGATAAGTCATGGCATTGAGAAAAGTATTGAGTGACCCTTTTACCAGCTCAACAAACGGATCTTTTACCGGAAACTCCCTGGAACCGCACAATACAGTATGTTCCACTATGTGTTCTACTCCTGTGGAATTTTTTGGCGGCGTCCGAAATCCAATATTGAATACCTTATTATTGTCTTCGTTCTCCAGCAGAGCAACATGGGCTCCCGTCTTTTTATGCCGCAACAGATAACCAGTGCTTTTCAATTCCGAAATTTCCATCTTTTCTACTAATTCATAACCTTTACAATTTGATACATTCATAAGATTCTCCATTCTCCTGCTCTTTTTGCTCCCCGAAAACATAGTTTTCATGATTTCGCAGGCTTTTATACATTAATAATCTAAATTCAAAAAATCTGATAAACAAAAAATGATACCAGCCATGCCACGATAAGTTGAAAAACTGCTGCCACAGCCATAAAACGCCAGCTGCCGCTTTCCTTTCGAATTGTCGCAAGTGTCGCAAGACAGGGAATATACAACAGACAGAAAATCATCAGGCAATAGGCATTTAACGGACCAAATCCCAATTCGTTCAGCATGTTCTGCATAACACTCATTCCGGCCGGCGAATTGATATTTGATATTCCGAATAAAACCGCACATCCGGACACTACTACCTCTTTAGCTGAGATACCGGCAATAAGCGCGACCGCAATCTGCCAATAACCAAGTCCAATCGGAGCCAGCACCGGCACAAGCAGACGGCCGATTGCCGCGCCAAAACTTTCTGACATATCATGGGTGTAACCCTGCGGTCCAAAATTCAAAATCACCCACATTACAATTGACGCAAGGAATATTACCGTTCCTGCTTTCGTAAGATAGTCTTTTACTTTTTCCCACACGTAAATCCATATGGTTCTGGCACTGGGTGCCTTATATTCCGGCAATTCAATTATCAACATTCCATTTGCTTTTTTCCGATCTGCCACATGCATCACAAACGCCGCCAAAATTGCGACAGCCAAACCAATCGCATACATGGAATACGCTGCCGGCAATGCGTGCTTTCCAAAACACATTTTAGAAAATAAAATGTAAATCG
>CAZGDT010000297.1:0-1536 GCA_964524245.1 uncultured Eubacterium sp.
GGAGCCATTTAATCCCTGAAAACTATTGTTTTCAGGGATTTTTGTAACCGTTGGATAAAATATGGTACAATATGCGACATAGGTTACTGCGAGGTGCTGA
Organism: uncultured Eubacterium sp.; assembly: GCA_964524245.1. Lineage (GTDB taxonomy): Bacteria > Bacillota > Clostridia > Lachnospirales > Lachnospiraceae > Eubacterium_F. The sequence continues at coordinate 101 of CAZGDT010000297.1, forward strand.
TATGAATGATGTTGATGCTTTTTTGAAAGAAATTCAAGGGTATTCTATTGAAGAATTAGAATTGATATATGAAACGCAAAAAGATTTATATTCAGAAGACGAAATGCAACTTGTCAAGGGGCGTATTGAAGAAATAAATAAACAAGAAAAAATTGAAAAATTATTGCCCAAAGAGATTTTGTGTGAAAAATGTGATGGTCCTAATCCGTTTGAAAACGATACTTGTTCCTATTGTGGAGCAAAGATAAATAAAGCAAGATATTATAATAATCCAGAAGAAAAAATGGAAAAAGAAGATAGTGGGAATACTTTTAGATATGTTATAAGTTTTTTGATTCCTCTTATAGGATATATATTAGGTGCAATTTTACTTTCAAAAGATAGTGAAGAAGAAAGGTCAGTTGGACAAAGTTGTATTATATTGGGAATAGTATCTACAATAATCGGTGTTATCGCTTGGATGCTTCACATAAATTCTATTGTTTGATAAAATAAAAATTTTTTTACTTATAAAACCAAGTATTGAAAGTCAAAAGCCAATGAAAACTTTTGTTTCCATTGGCTTTTTTTGTTTTTATCGATTGTTGTAAGTTGGATAGCTTTAAGTGATGCGGGAGTGCTTTCAAGTTAATGCATGGGTATGTTACAAAATTATTACTTACACTAATGTAACGGTATTAAATGAGTGTAATACAACTTGAAAAATATAGAGATTATGATATAATTATGACATAATAGAAACTAAGGAGACCGTAGATATGTCAAAAGGGATTATTTATCTAATGTCAACGGCTGTTCCCGGACTTGTCAAAATAGGTAAAACAAGATCGGATTGCTTTGAAAACAGAATGTACAATCTGGAACATGATGGATATCGTAATGTGACGGCACTAAAAAGAGAGTTTGCTATTGAGGTAGAGGATTACGACGATAAAGAAAAGATGCTTCATACAATTTTTGAAAAGAGCCAATTGTCAGACACTGAGTTATTTGCGTTGGATAAAAACATAGCAATTCAACTTCTTTCCTCGTTTGATGGGCGGGTTGTTTTTCCGAAAAATGAGTCCAAGGAAGAAATTTTCGAGGTTGCAACAGATAATGGTACAAGCAGACATATACCTGACGGAAGATACACATTTAAGCGAAAAAAGAAATCCGACAACAAAACCGTAAGTGCTATTGCAGAGATAAAAAACGGAATATGGACATTAAAACGCGGCAGTATTTTGGGAATAACCGAGGACATCGGTGTTTCAAAGAAAGCAAAAATGGCAAGATTGGATTTGCAAATGGATGCTAATGGAAAGCTACTTGAAGATGCAGAGTTGGGAGCTTGTTCACCAAGCCATGCAGGTGCTGTCGTAATGAATCAATCTAATGACGGGTGGACGGATTGGTACGACAAAGAGGGCAACCAAATTGATATTTATAGAACT
>CAZGDT010000298.1:0-1520 GCA_964524245.1 uncultured Eubacterium sp.
TCATCATCATCTTCGTCGTCTGATTCCGGTTCATCCTCATCAAAGTCTAAATCGGATTCTTCCGATTCACTGTTGATGATTTGCTGTAAAATATCTACGAGTGCTTCTAAAAGCGCATCATCTTCTACCGGTTCAATTTCCAATTCTACCTCGCCCTTCCGGTTCGTGGTGCCGTCTATGGCAAAGAAATAGAATTCACCGGAGTCGTTGTCTTTTTCACAGAAGGCGCCATAGTCCTGACCTTCATATTCGAATACAAACTGCAAATCACATTCCGTTGTGGTTCCGTCTTCTTCCTCCATTGTCAAAGTTAAATCTTCCAAATCTTCGTAATTAATATCTGCCATGTTGTCCTCCGTTTCCATTACATTGCGTTTTCCTCAACTGTATCATGTTTTTTTTGTAAATGCAACCGGGTGTTGAAAAAAAACAGTGCCTGTATTATACTGAACATATGTGTGGAAAAAAAGAGACGATACGAGTATCGGTGAGAAATCTGGTGGAATTTTTGTTCCGGGAGGGGGATATTATTTCCGGAGGTTCCGGCGTACGAGACACGGAGTCCATGCGTCTGGGCAGTAAAATACATAGAAAAATTCAAAAAAGTATGGGACCGGGCTATGAAGCAGAGGTCTCTCTGTTTACGTTACAGAAAATTAAAAGCACGGAAAATGACGAAGAATTTGAGCTTCGGATTGAAGGACGGGCAGATGGTATTGTGCGGTCAGACGATCATGTCCTTATTGATGAGATTAAGGGCGTTTATCTGGATTTGAACGAAATGAAGGAGCCTGTATTTATTCACAAAGCGCAGGCTATGTGTTATGCCTATATGGTGGCAGAACAGGAAAAACAGTCGAAAATAGAGGTTCAGGTAACTTATTGTCATTTGGAAACAGAACAGATTGTGCGTTTCTCTGAAATTTTTTCGAGAGATTCGATTGAGGAATGGTTCCAAAATTTAATAAATGCTTACAAAAAATGGGCCGTTTACGAATATGATTGGAAAAAAAAGAGAAATGACACCATACAAAAACTTGCTTTTCCATTTCCTTACCGTATAGGACAAAAGGAGCTGGCGGCGATGGTTTACCATTCGATAGAGAAAAAAAAGAAGCTGTTCATAGAGGCGCCGACAGGTGTGGGAAAAACGATTACGACCATTTTTCCGGCAGTCCGAGCACTGGGGGAGGGAGTTCATGACAGGATCTTTTACCTGACGGCGAAAACAATTACCCGGACGGTGGCGGAAGAATGTTTTTCGCTATTGGGAGAACAGGATTTATTTTTAAAGCAGCTGACGATTACGGCAAAAGAAAAAATGTGCATTCTTGAAGAGATATCCTGCAATCCGGATGACTGCAAACGCGCAAAAGGACATTATGACAGAGTAAATGAAGCGGTTTATGACATGCTGATTCATGAGGAAAGGATGAGCCGTGATATTATATTGGCATATGCAGAGAAACATTGTGTCTGACCTTTTGAAATGGGTTTAGCTGCGGCGCTTTTTGCCGCCG
>CAZGDT010000299.1:0-1513 GCA_964524245.1 uncultured Eubacterium sp.
GACCACGTAAAGGTGATGCGGCTATGGAAGTTGTCATTGAATTAGTATAAGAATTTGCGTTGAATGGGACTGTCTTAGGACAGTCCTTTTGATTTTATCATAAAAAGAAGGAGATGTACAACCATGATACAGGCAAAACATGTAAAATATGATTATATACGCCGGGATGAAAACAATCAGGTCGTTGCCGTGGAAAGTGCTGTGGATGACGTCTCTTTTGAAGTAAAAGCAGGAGATTTTGTAGCAATACTCGGACATAACGGGTCTGGAAAATCTACGCTTGCCAGACATATAAACGCACTTCTTGTGCCGGAAAAGGGTGTTGTCTATGTAGACGGTATCGACACATCAAAAGAAGACATGGTGTGGGAAATCAGACAACGGGTGGGAATGGTGTTTCAAAATCCTGATAATCAGATTGTTCACAATGTAGTGGAGGACGATGTGGGATTTGGATTAGAGAACCTTGGAGTGCCGACCCCCAAAATATGGGAACGTGTTGAGGAAGCACTGCAGAAAGTCGGAATGCTGAAGGAGAGAAAGGAGTCTCCTAATAATCTATCCGGCGGACAGAAGCAAAGAGTGGCAATTGCAGGTGTTCTTGCCATGCATCCGAAATGTATTGTTTTGGATGAATCGACAGCGATGCTGGATCCGATGGGACGTCGTGAAGTTCTGCAGGCGGTAAAAGAATTGAATCAAAAAGAAAAAATCACTGTTCTTTGGATTACACATCATATGGAAGAAGTGACAGAAGCAGACAAAGTGATTGTGATGAATCAGGGGAAAATCGTGATGGAAGGAGAACCTTCCCATGTTTTTTCACAGGTAGAAAAGCTTCAGCAGTACCACCTTGAGGTGCCGCAGGTAACGCTTCTTGCTTATGAATTGAGAAAAAAAGGAATGAATCTTCCGGATGGAATAATTCGGACGGAAGAACTTGCAGATGCCATTGCAGAACAGATTGGCAAGTGAGAGGAAGGGTGAATTCATGGCTATCATTATTCACGAATTACATCATGTATACAATCCCGGTGTAGCAGGAGAAAAGACGGCACTTTCCGGTGTCAGTCTGAAAATAGAAAATGGAGAGTTTATCGGCTTAATCGGGCACACCGGTTCCGGAAAGTCTACATTGATTCAACATCTCAACGGACTGCTAAAGCCAACGGCAGGAACCGTATACTATGACGGAGAGGATATTTTTGATGCGGATTATTCAGGAAAGAAACTGAGAAGTAAGGTAGGACTTGTTTTCCAGTATCCGGAATATCAGTTGTTCGAATCTTCCGTGATAGAAGATGTTCGGTTCGGGCCGAAGAATATTGGATTAGACCCTTTGAAAGCAGATATGAATGCGTTTGAGGCCTTAAAACAGGTGGGAATTGAAGAAGAGTTATTGGATGTGTCTCCTCTTGAGTTGTCCGGCGGTCAAAAAAGACGTGTCGCAATTGCCGGCGTATTGGCAATGGAACCGGAAGTGTTGATTTTGGATGAGCCGACAGCCGGGCTT